>NZ_CANUAR010000030.1:0-34495 GCF_947855755.1 uncultured Coprobacter sp. | reverse complement strand
GCAGTACAACGGTTTTCAAGACCGCCGCGATCGACCACTCTGCCACCTCTCCAATGCCTTTGTCCTTCAAAAGCGATGCAAAGGTAGTTTATTTCTATAAATACACAAAATTTTGAGCATGTTTTTTCATATTTGGATACAATATTCAAGATAACAAATTACAAAACAACATTTAAGGTGAGAATAGAAAAACGGAGAAAAACATCTTTTTTGTAGTATATTTGTTGTAAATAAAAAACAAAGATATTATGAGCAGTTTTAACGAAATTATCAACTCTGAAAATCCCGTATTAGTCGATTTTTTTGCTGAATGGTGCGGACCTTGTAAAATGATGAAACCTATTTTGGAAGAACTGAAAAAATCGGTAGGTGATCGATTTACGATTTTGAAAATAGACATCGACAAAAACATGGCTCTGGCTATACATTACGGTATACAGTCCGTACCTACTCTTATTATTTTCAAAAAAGGGAAACCGGTATGGAGACAATCTGGTGTTATGCAAACACAGGCATTAAAGGAAATTCTGGAAAAATATAAATAATAAAGAAAAGCTTAGAGCCTGTTTAAATTTTCCAATAACAAAATACTATCAGGTCATTTTTGCGTTCTCTTCCGGTCTTTTTCCCTGTTTTCACTCGTCAGATAGCCCGCTATCATCCTCGTAAAAGCAGAAAAACATACTCGGAAGAAACTCTCAAAACTGACCCGTGTAAAATTTAAACAGACTCTTATTTCCATCATTACTTGCCTTACTTCTGTTTTTGTTCTACCTTTGTCGACAAATTTACCGGCAAATATGTACTGGAAATTATTCTATACATTTTTTAAAATAGGAGCATTTACCTTTGGTGGTGGATGGGCAATGATCTCCATAATCGAAAAAGAGGTAGTCGATAAGCATAAGTGGCTGGACAAGTCCGAATTTCTGGATGCATTAGCCATATCTCAATCTTTACCGGGAATCTTAGCTGTTAATATTTCTATTTTAACCGGAAATAAGCTGAAAGGAGTTCGAGGAAGTATCGCTGCAACATTAGGTACTGTGCTTCCGTCTTTTATTCTCATTTTACTTATTGCCATATTTTTTGCCAAATCTTATAACAATCCGATAATAGAACGAATTTTCAAAGGAATACGGCCTGCGGTAGTAGCATTGATAATAGCTCCGGTCCTTACCACCGGAAAATCGGCAAAGATCAATAAATACAATATATGGATTCCCGCCTCAGTAGCATTATTGATATGGGGTACAGGATTATCTCCAATCTATTTTGTTCTCGCCGGAGGTATAGGAGGCATTCTCTATTACAGATATATAAAATGTCATTTTAAGGATAAAGGAGGTAAAAGAGATGGTGTATCTTAATTTGTTATGGGCTTATCTGAAAATCGGACTTTTCGGATTCGGTGGCGGATATGCCATGCTTTCTTTAATACAACACGAAGCTGTCGAAGTAATTCATTATGGTGAATCGTCTCCATGGCTCACTTCTAAAGAATTCACCGATATAGTAGCCATCTCTCAAATGACTCCCGGCCCTATAGGTATCAACAGCGCCACCTATATCGGATATGTAGCAACCGGAGGCAGTATCTGGGGTTCTATATTAGCAACAGTTGCCGTTTGTTTGCCATCGTTCATATTAGTTTTGCTAATCGGCAAATTCTTATTAAAACATCAAAATAATGTTTATATAAAAAGTATTTTTGCAGGGTTACGGCCAATCGTCGTCGGATTGATAGCTTCGGCAGCTTTAATTCTTATGAATAAAGAAAATTTTCCTGACTATACTCTCAGTATTTTAATTTGTATCGGAGCTTTTTGTCTGGTACATTATACCAAACTTCATCCTATATGGATTATTGTATTAGCAGGAGTTACCGGATTCCTTGTATATTGATCTACAAGAAGTTTTTTTAAACATGACATACGAAGAAACGTTACATTATTTATATAATCAATTGCCGGTCTTTCAACAAGTAGGTTCAAGTGCCTATAAACCGGGATTAGGGAACAGCAAGGCTTTAGATGAATTTTTTGATCATCCCCACCGCAAATACCACACCATACACATTGCCGGAACGAACGGGAAAGGATCTACATCTCACCTATTGGCTGCAATTTTGCAACAAAGCGGATATAAAGTAGGACTTTATACTTCACCTCATCTCGTCGATTTCCGAGAACGGATCAGAGTAAACGGAAAAGTAATCAGTAAAGAATACGTTATAGATTTTACCCAAAGATATATTGAACCGACACGCAATATACATCCCTCCTTTTTCGAGTTAACCATGATGATGGCTTTCGATTATTTTGCTGCATGCAAAGTCGATGTCGCAGTTATTGAGGTAGGATTAGGCGGTCGATTAGATAGTACAAATATTATTACTCCAGACCTCAGTATTATTACAAATATAAGTTTCGACCATGTACAATTTTTAGGAAATACTTTACCTGAAATCGCCAAAGAAAAAGCCGGAATCATCAAACCTAATATTCCGGTTCTGATAGGAGAAGCCGAAGGCGAAATAAAACAAGTATTTATAAATAAAGCTCGATGCGAAAACTCACCCATTTATTTTGCGGAAGAAATCAAACCCATTATTCATTCAAGGCTGGAAGATTCAGGGAAATGGATTTTCGAAAGTAATAAATATCCAAATCTTACAGGCGAACTCGGAGGTTTTTGTCAAGAAAAAAATGCAGCAACAGTACTTGCAGCAATAGAACTTTTGCAACAAATGAATTATATGATTCCTGATAAAGCTGTATACCAAGGATTCAAGAACGTTACCAAACTCACCGGGTTACAAGGTCGATGGCAACATATAAATAATATCCCTAAAGTAATTTGCGACACCGGACATAATATCGGAGGAATACAATATATTGTACGTCAACTAAACTCAGAAAAATACAAAACGCTTCGTATTGTAATCGGAATGGTAAATGATAAAGATATAAATGGAGTTTTATCTATATTGCCTCAAAACGCTGTCTATTATTTTACACAAGCATCGATACCTCGTGCGCTTCCCGCTCAAGAAATGATGCAAAAAGGCTTAGCACACGGTTTAATGGGAACGTGTTTCCCTACTGTAGAAGCTGCTTATAAAAAAGCTATTGAAGACAGCGATTCGAATGACTTGATTTTTGTCGGGGGCAGTACTTTTATCGTCGCCGACTTACTGACTATAGAACAAAGATGTCTTATACCCAAAATATAAGAGCCTGTCTAAATTTTCCAATAAAAAAATATTATCAGGTCATTTTTGCGCTTTCTTCCGGTTTATTTTCCCGTTTTCACTCGTCAGATAGCCCGCTATCCTCCTGAAAACAGAAAAATATCCTCGAAAGAAACTCTCAAATCTGACCCGAGTAAAATTTAGACAGCCTCTAAGACATCTTCTGTTCAAAAAAATCTTTATTTTACAGCTACTATTTCTATTTCTACTAATGCTCCTTTAGGCAACTCTTTAATAGCTACTGCAGAACGTGCTGGAAAAGATCCTGAAAATTGAGTCGCATACACAGCATTCATATCTATAAAAAGCGACATGTCCGCAAGAAAAACCGTTGTCTTTACAATATCATCAAACGTATAACCTGCTTCTTCCAATACGGCTTTAATATTAGAAAAGACTTGTGCCGTCTGTTCTTTAATTCCTCCTTCTACGATTTCAGAAGTAGCCGGATTAATAGGTATTTGCCCGGATGCAAAAAGCATATTTCCAACTTCTATCGCTTGACTATACGGACCTATTGCAGCAGGGGCTGCCTTTGTAGCTATTACTTTTTTCATCTTTTTTTATTTTATATTAAACATACAAAGATAATCAATAATATGAAGAAGACATCAATTATGAAATGAATGTCAATAACAAGCTTTATCAAGCCGTTTTTTATCAAAAACCGACAACTATAGATTCTACAACTACTAAAAAAGAGGTAAGAACTCTCCTATTATCTAAATATTCAGAAGAACAATTAGCAAATCCGACAGAAGAAAATCTTATTATGACGACCCAATTATTAAAATTCCTTCTGGAAAATGCGTAAAACAAATAGGGGTATATAAGTATCCAACAAAGGATGGATTTGAAAAAACTGTACCTATCGTTGACATCCGAAAAAAATAAACATGTTATGTTTTGGAAAACAGCCGGCACCCAATAGAAGTGCCGATTGTTTTTTATAAATTAGGTGTCTGTCCTTTTCCGACAATAAGATTATAGTTATTTAACATTTATAGTTATTGTACTAAATCAGATAAGAAAAATGTTTCTTAGATACTGTAAAGACGACACAAAGGGGGAAGCTTATTGTACAAAATACAAATAGAATGTCCGACATACAAAATAAAACTGCTAAATAAAAGGTGATTAGGCTTTTATTTCAAAAATATATCTTCTATATTTGACATACGAATTTCTAAAAAAGGTAAGTTATTCGCTATGAAAACACACGCTTATAACCCTCATGTTTCTGTAGATTGTGTCCTTATCGGATTTAACGGAGAATCGTTAAAAGTCTTACTTACGGAACAAAGTGAAACTCCCAATAATAAAAAAGGAAGCGGTATGAAACTACCGGGTCGTCCGATATTTGATGATGAAGATCTGGATGAAGCTGCACATAAAGTTCTTTTAGAAATTACCGGAATGAACGATCCGTATCTAAAACAATTTAAAACTTTCGGTGCTCCCGATCGAACCAATAACCCTGATGATTTATCTTGGTTAGAAGAAACGACTCAAGTAAAAATGGGACGTATCGTCACAATCGGCTATATGTCGGTCATTCGCATCACGAACAAAATGAATATGAATTTTCAAAATCATAAAGTTACTTGGTGTCCTGTTCAAGAATTGCCACGTCTTGCTTTTGACCATAAAAATATTATTGAAGAAGCTATACGAGAAATAAGACGTACTTCTAAACTATATCCGGCTATTTTATTCGAATTATTACCTGCTAAATTCACAGCTTTAGAATTACGTCGCCTATATGAAGTGATTTACGATAAGGAAATGGATGTAAGGAATTTTCATAAAAAAATAACTGCAATGCCTTATGTCATAGCATTAGAAGAAAAACAAACGAATGTCGCACACAGGGCTGCCAGATATTATCGGTTCGATAAAAAAACATATAACAAACTATACGGACAATATTAGGATTATCAACTTTAAATCATCATAAAGCAAATGTATTTATTAGGATATGACATAGGAAGCTCTTCTGTAAAAGCATCATTAGTGGATGCTCAAAGCGGATTATGCGTAGCTTCGGATTTTTTTCCGAAACAGGAAATGGAAATTATCGCTGTAAAATCAGGTTGGGCGGAACAAAATCCCGAACAATGGTGGAAAAATCTGAAATTGGCTACAGAGTCGGTACTCAAACAATCTAATGTCGATGCATCCGATATAAAAGCAATCGGTATTTCGTATCAAATGCACGGTCTCGTCGTTGTAGATAAGAACCAAAAAGTATTGCGTCCGGCAATCATCTGGTGCGATAGTCGCGCAGTACCTTATGGAGAAAAGGCATTTGAAACTCTCGGAAAAGAGTACTGCCTTTCTCATCTATTAAACTCTCCGGGTAATTTTACGGCCTCAAAATTAGCATGGATAAAAGCTAACGAACCGGAAATTTTTGAGAAAATAGACAAAATAATGTTGCCGGGAGACTACATCGCCATGAAATTAACAGGCAACAGTTGTACAACCATATCCGGATTGTCCGAAGGTATTTTTTGGGATTTCAAGAACGAGACTATCTCAAAAGAACTAATGGACTACTACGGATTTGATCAAAGTTTGATTGCCTCGATCGTCCCGACATTCGGACTACAAGGTGAGATGAATGCCGAAGCTGCAGCAACATTAGGATTAAAAGTCGGTACTCCCGTTACCTACCGTGCCGGAGATCAACCTAATAACGCATTATCCTTAAATGTCCTAAATCCCGGAGAAATCGCATCTACTGCAGGGACATCCGGTGTGGTTTACGGAATTAACGGTCACGTTAACTATGATCCATTATCGAGAGTCAACACTTTCGCCCATGTAAACCATGATAAAACAAATACTCGGCTCGGTGTATTACTTTGTATAAATGGGACCGGTATTCTAAACTCATGGATCAAACGGAATATAGCAACTGCCGATACATCCTATGCAGACATGAATAACCTTGCATCTCAAGTAAAAATAGGTGCTGACGGTGTGAGTATCATACCTTTTGGCAATGGGGCGGAACGCATTTTACAAAATCGAGAAATATCAGCATCCGTACACGGCATAAATTATAACATACATGATAAACGTCACTTGATGCGTGCAGCACAGGAAGGTATAGTATTCTCGTTCAAATACGGAATGGAGATCATGGAAAGTATCGGGATTGATATTCATACGATCAAGGCCGGACACGCCAACATGTTTTTGAGTCCGTTATTTAGAAATACTCTGTCCGGAATCACTCAGGCAACAATAGAACTGTATGATACAGACGGTTCGGTAGGGGCAGCCAAAGGTGCAGGAATAGGTGCAGGAATTTATAAAAACGCTGAAGAGGCTTTTGCATCATTAAAGAAAATAGAGGTGATCGAACCAGAAATAAAAAACATCGCAGCTTATCAAAGTGCATATAATTTGTGGAAAAAAAGACTTGAAGAGTCTATGAAATAAAATAATAACTTTTTATAAAACAAAAAACTATGGCAACAAAAGAGTATTTTCCCGGCATTGGAAAAATTAAATTTGAAGGTGTAGAAAGTAAAAATCCGATGGCTTTCCGGTATTATGATGCTGAAAAAGTCGTAATGGGTAAAAAAATGAAAGATTGGTTGAAATTTTCTATGGCTTGGTGGCATACACTATGTGCAGAAGGTGGAGACCAATTCGGAGGAGGAACAAAAAAATTCCCGTGGAACGATTCTGAAAACCCAGTAGAAGCTGCAAAACACAAAATGGATGCAGGATTTGAATTCATGCAAAAAATGGGAATCGAATACTACTGTTTCCACGATGTCGATTTAGTTGCAGAAGCTGAAACTATCGAAGAATATGAAGCAAATTTAAAAGAAATCGTAGCTTACGCTAAAAAGAAACAAGCAGAAACCGGAATTAAATTACTCTGGGGTACTGCTAATGTATTCGGACACGCACGTTATATGAATGGTGCAGCAACTAATCCTGATTTCGATGTAGTAGCACGGGCTGCCGTTCAAATCAAGAATGCTATTGATGCCACTATCGAATTAGGTGGAACTAATTATGTATTCTGGGGTGGACGTGAAGGTTATATGTCTCTTTTGAACACCGATCAAAAACGCGAAAAAGAACATTTAGCCCAAATGTTGAAAATAGCTCGGGATTATGCTCGTTCAAAAGGTTTTAAAGGGACTTTCCTAATCGAACCTAAACCTATGGAACCGACAAAACATCAATACGATGTAGATACAGAAACTGTTATCGGATTCTTAAAAGCTCATGGTCTGGATAAAGATTTTAAAGTAAACATCGAAGTCAATCATGCAACATTGGCAGGACACACATTCGAACATGAATTATGCGTAGCAGTGGACAACGGCATGTTAGGTTCTATCGATGCTAACCGCGGAGACTATCAAAACGGGTGGGATACAGACCAATTTCCTATTGATAATTTCGAATTGACTCAAGCAATGATGCAAATTATCCGTAACGGCGGGTTCGGTAACGGCGGTACTAATTTTGACGCTAAAACTCGTCGTAATTCTACTGATCTTGAAGATATTTTTATTGCACACATTGCAGGTATGGACGTTATGGCCAGAGCATTATTAAGTGCAGCCAAACTGTTGGAAGAATCTCCTTACAAAAAAATGCTGGCTGACCGTTACGCTTCTTTCGATTCAGGTAAAGGTAAAGAATTTGAAGAAGGAAAACTGTCTCTGGAAGACATCGTAGCTTACGCTAAAGCTAACGGTGAACCTAAACAAACCAGCGGCAAACAAGAATTGTACGAAGCAATCGTAAATATGTATTGCTAATATTCGCACTACTAAAGTGATAAGGGATAAATCCCTTATCACTTTTGCATAATATCAACTTTAACTTCATTATCTTACTTAGACACTATGAACAATACAACTACAGAAGGGAGTAAATTTTATTTATACTCCATCACAGCTGTAGCAATCTTAGGAGGTTTGCTATTCGGTTACGATACAGCTGTTGTTTCTGGTGCAGAAAAAGGGTTAGAAGCCTTTTTCCTTACCGCCACTGATTTTCAATATGACAAGATATTACATGGTATTACCTCTTCCAGCGCTTTATTGGGCTGTGTTATCGGAGGTGCAATCTCCGGTATAGCGGCATTGCGCTTAGGTCGTCGTAACTCTTTACGTCTGGCTTCAGTTTTACTTTTACTTTCAGCATTAGGTTCATACGATCCTGAATTTTTATTTTTTAAACATGGAGAAGCGAACTTAAATGTCTTGATAGCATTTAACTTTTATCGTATTTTAGGAGGTGTCGGTGTAGGACTTGCTTCTGCAATATCTCCTATGTATATTGCAGAAATAGCTCCGTCCGAAATACGCGGTACACTTGTTTCTTGCAATCAATTTGCCATTATATTCGGTATGTTGGTCGTATATTTTGTCAACTACTTGATTTTAGGCGATCATCAGAACCCTATTATATTGAAAGATGCTCAAGGCGTACTCTCGGTAAGTCCGGAATCTGACATGTGGACAGTAAAAGAAGGCTGGCGTTATATGTTCGGATCAGAATCATATCCGGCAATACTTTTCGGAATTTTACTATTTTTTGTACCTAAAACTCCTCGATATTTGGTGTTGATAGAACAAGAAGAGAAAGCTTTCTCTATTTTAGAGAAAATCAACGGACAGAAAAAGGCTAAAGAGATACTCAACGACATAAAAAGTACGGTACACGAAAAAACTGAAAAGTTGTTTACCTATGGTGTTCCGGTAATCATTATCGGTATATTATTATCGGTATTCCAACAAGCTATCGGGATCAATGCGGTTTTATATTATGCTCCCCGCATGTTTGAAAATGCCGGAGCCGAAGGCGGTGGTATGATGCAAACCGTGATTATGGGTATCGTTAATATCCTTTTCACTCTTGTTGCAATCTTTACAGTCGACAGATTCGGTCGCAAACCGTTATTAATTATCGGATCTATCGGTATGGCTATCGGTGCATTTGCCGTAGCTATATGTGACAATATCGGTCTTAAGGGTATTATCCCTGTTCTTTCCATTATTGTATATGCAGCTTTCTTTATGATGTCTTGGGGGCCTATTTGTTGGGTACTAATTTCAGAAATATTCCCTAATACGATTCGAGGAAAAGCTGTCGCTATTGCAGTAGCATTCCAATGGGTATTCAACTATATCGTATCTTCTACATTCCCGCCTCTATACGAATTCAGTCCTATGTTCGCATACAGCTTGTATGGTATCATCTGCGTAATTGCAGCGATCTTCGTATGGCGTTTTGTTCCCGAAACTAAAGGTAAAACTCTGGAAGATATGAGTAAATTGTGGAAAAAATAATTTTTATATTTCTAACATCAAAAGCGGCGAAATATATCGCCGCTTTTTTTATACCTACTGAACCAAAATAAGATACTAACAGAACATAAAAAAGCATTCTCACATTTGATTTGTAAAACAAACAAGGATATATTTGCAACAAAATAAGCTCTAAATCTGTATTATATCTTACAAAGATATTATTATAACTTATATTCGATTTTTATGTACATAACCCTCACTATCTTAGTATTATCCGCAATTTTCTTCATGAACGGCAAAATTCGTTCGGATGTGGTAGCTCTTTGTGCACTCGTGCTTCTTTTAGTTTTTCAAATATTAACTCCGGAAGAAGCGTTATCAGGATTTTCCAATTCCATTGTCATTATGATGGTAGGGTTATTTGTTGTCGGAGGTGCTATTTTTCAGACCGGATTGGCTAAAATGATCAGTGCGAAAATATTAAGGATGGCAGGCAAAAGCGAACTGAAACTATTCATCCTTGTCATGCTGGTAACCGCTGCAATCGGAGCATTTGTCAGCAATACAGGAACAGTCGCTCTGATGTTACCCATCGTCGTCAGTTTGGCTTTAAGCGCAAACATGAACGCCAGCCGTCTGCTCATGCCGTTAGCATTCGCAAGCAGCATGGGAGGTATGATGACTTTAATCGGAACTCCGCCTAACCTTGTCATTCAAAATACGCTGACAGAAAACGGATATGCACCCCTTTCTTTTTTTTCTTTCACTCCGGTAGGTATTATTTGTGTCCTGACAGGTATCATCGTACTTATTCCGTTAAGCAAAATATTTCTTTCCAAAAAAGGACAAAACAACGATAATAAAATAAACAGAAACAAATCTTTGAATGAATTAGTTAAAGAATACCAACTTGCAGATAATTTATTCAGAATAAAAGTAAATCCTAAATCTCCTGTTATCGGGAAAAATGTAGTCGAACTGGATATTCGAAAAAAATACGGGTTGAATGTTCTGGAAGTACGACGTATTTCTCAGTCTCAATCTCGTTTCTTAAAGTCGGTCAATCAAAAACTTGCAACTGATACGACATTACAAAACGAAGATGTAATTTATGTAATGGGAGATTTCGACCGAATACACCAAATTGCACAAGAATTAGATCTTTATATTATCGATTCGCATACTACCGAAGAATCCGGAAAGAATAACGAGAACTCTCTCGATTTTTATGATATCGGTATCGCCGAAATTTTATTGATGCCAAATTCACACCTCATCAATCAAAGTGTTAAAGACGCCGGGTTCAGAGATAAATATAGCCTGAATGTACTCGGAATACGACGAAAAAAGGAATATATTTTACATGATATAAAAGATGAAAAAATTCACTCAGGAGACGTATTACTCGTGCAAGGGACATGGAATGATATAGCCCGGTTAAACGAAGATCAGTCTGAATGGGTCGTATTAGGCCAACCGCTTACCGAAGCTGCCAAAGTGACCTTAGATTATAAAGCTCCTGTCGCTGCAACAATCATGGTTCTTATGATAGCTGCAATGATGTTCGATTTTATTCCGATCGCTCCTGTGACAGCTGTTATGATAGCCGGACTGCTAATGGTTCTTACCGGATGTTTTCGAAATGTAGAATCGGCCTATAAAACCATTAACTGGGAAAGTATCGTGCTCATTGCAGCAATGCTACCTATGTCCTTAGCTCTGGAAAAAACAGGTGCATCAAAAGTCATTTCACACTCGTTGGTTACAGGATTAGGACAATACGGTCCGATCATACTGCTGACAGGAGTTTATTTTACGACGTCACTGATGACGATGTTCATCAGTAATACAGCTACAGCAGTATTGCTTGCTCCCATCGCAATGCAATCGGCTATAGGTATTGGAGTAAGCCCCTATCCTTTCTTATTTGCCGTAACCGTTGCGGCAAGTATGTGTTTTGCATCTCCGTTTTCTACACCTCCGAACGCATTAGTAATGCCGGCAGGACAATATACATTTATGGATTATGTGAAAGTCGGATTGCCTCTCCAAATTATTATCGGAATTATCATGATTTTTACTTTACCTCTTATATTTCCGTTTTAAAAGCATTCTCTCTTCTTTAAGTTTCAGTGTCGGTCTTAGAACCGCCTGTCGAAATTTTGCACAAATATTTTTTGAGAGATGTTGTCGAGTCACTCTTTCTACACATTATAACTAAGTAGTCTTACGTAACAATATCAAAATCATAAAAATAACCCTTTCAGTACATTTATTTCTGAAAGGGTTATTATCCTCTATAATCATTCAATTATTATTCTTTATGAGTGAGAATAGTTTCGATATTATACCGAGGGCGATCCTTCACTTCGATATAAATTTTTCCGATATACTCCCCTATTATTCCGATAGAAATCAGAACTAAAGCTCCGATAAACCACACAGAGAGCATTAGTGATGCCCATCCGGCAACAATATCTCCTGTTAAATAAGAACATAACGTATATATAAATGCACAAAACGTCATAATCAGGAAAAATACGCCAGCACCGAATATCAAACGCACAGGTTTTACCGAAAATGAGGTTATACCGTCTATCGCAAAATTGAGCATTTTACTCAAGGGATATTTAGATTCTCCGGCAAAACGCTCATGACGGTCATAATATACACATGTCGTATTGTAACCTATCAACGGTACTATACCTCGTAAAAATAAATTACGTTCTCTGAATTTCATAAGTTGTTCTAACGCCCGTTTACTCATCAAACGATAATCGGCATGATTATAAACCGATTTCACTCCTAATCCCGTCATCAACTTATAAAAACAAAGAGCTGTAGTCCGTTTGAAAAAAGTATCTTTCTGTCGAGATTTTCTCACTCCATATACAATATCGAAACCTTCATCGTATTTCTTTACCATTTCTTCTATAACCGAAACATCATCTTGTAAATCGGCATCTATCGAAATAGCAAGATCACTCATATCTTTAGCGACCGTCAATCCTGCCATCAATGCATTCTGGTGTCCGACATTACCGGCCAGATTAACACCATATATATACTTATTCTCTTTATATAATTTAAGGATAAGTTCCCATGTATTATCCCGACTACCGTCATTGACAAACAATATAAAACTGTCGGGAGAAATCATCTCTTTCTTTATCAATCCTTCAAGGACGGCAATGAGTCGTCCGGATGTTTCGTTTATTACTTCCGACTCGTTATAACACGGGACAACGATACTTAGTATCATATATTTTCAAAGTTAAAAGACTAATTAATAAATTAACGAAATCAAAGATACATAACATCTTGCATTAAAACCAATCAATTTATATAAAATCTTGCCATCAGTTTAAGAGCCTGTCTTAATTTTCCAATAAAAAAATATTATCAGGTCATTTTTGCGCTTTCTTCCGGTCTTTTTTCCCGTTTTCACTCGTCAAATAGCCAGCTATCCTCCTCCTGAAAACAGAAAAATATACTCGAAAGAAACTCTCAAAACTGACCCGAGTAAAATTTAGACAGGCTCTTAGAGCCTGCCTAAATTTTCCGATAAAAATATATATTCAGACAAGCTCTTAATACCTAAAGGGTAATTTACCTATAATGCTTTCACACTAAAGAGATAATGTCCTTTCTCCACCATTTTTTTTGCTGTCAGGGAAAGGCGAAATATTTTCTCCCCCCAAACATTAGATAATCTGGAATCAGTAAGCAAGATTGTTTCTAAAGACGGTATAAACAAGGAGCTATCATAATGGAGTTCTACGGTTTGCCCCTTTACTGAAATTTTTACTCTTCCTGTCGTACCTAAATCAATATCTCCCCACAATAAGAAATTTACCTGATTTTCATTTTGCAATCCCTTCAAAATAAAATCATCGGAAATATCCAGACTTCTATCCCTGAGACGATACGTTCTTATCCACTTTTCGACCTCAGCATTATCGGGATAAGCAGTCGCAATATTCATAGATAATTGCTTTTTCTTCTTATCCAGCACGACATCCGTCGCTTTATATTCAGACCCGAATTTTTGAGGTACTCCGTTGATCATCGGTAAATTATGATAATTGCTTTGCATCGTCCATATCGTATAACGTTCTTTTCCGAAAGTCTGCCGTGTATAAGTACCGACTCCAGCATCTATAATAACCGGAACTGCGTTATAATATAAAGAAAATGTCCCGACATCATTATGATTATGGCTTTCATTATTATATCCGCCTTTAACGGCTAAGAAAAATCCATTTTTATTTTTCAAATAACAGAATTGCGTTTCCGGATACCACGTTACCTCCGGAGTCTGATGCACAGCGGTCATCTTTTGCATATCTTCGCTATAAAGCAGGCATTGCAATGTACGGAACATATCTCTTCCCGACGTTATAACAATTCCACCTTTTTCACGCGACAGCCAAGCTGCATACTCCTGCATTTCCTCGCTGCCGATCGCCTTTCCATAGCGAAAAATCAAACCTGCATCTCCTCCACCTTTTGCAGAAGCATCGGCAAAATTAACGACCCAGCCGTCACCGACATAAGTCCGAGAAATATATTCCCCCATATTACGAATTAAAGGGTTCGTAAACAAAGACAATTTTCCTCCCGTAGCGTCATACAACAATTGCAGATAATCATACATTTTTCCAGCAGCATGCCCCCAATAGGACGGTCCTTCTTCACATGCTCCGTCAGAATGGACATAATTTATAAATTTATCTGTCGAAACCATTGTCCTATATACGGCATCGGCCAATTTGTCTTTATCATTCTCCAATAACAAAAAGCATTGTAATACATTTGCATTACACCAAGGATTCCAATTATTTACCAACTGCCCCTTGTAATCAAACGCCATCCACCAGAAACGATTTTCCCGCATATAAGTGTCCATAATTCGTTCTTTTATCTCCTTATAAAGTCGTTTTGATATTATAGGATCTACTTTATCGAACTCTTTATGAAAAAAATAATACACCCATGAAAGAAGTCCTCCCATATCACCAGAGACTAAATCGATTATATGTTCTGTGTAATCGGGTAAAGACCGTTTAGAGTGCTGAGCAGGCAGATGAGCAGAAAGAGCCCAAGAAGTCATTTCGCACGAATATACTACTCCATTGATCAATTGATCGATAAAACGACCTTTTCCCTCAACCAATTCAGCAATTGCCAAATCTGCAATCGCATTATTATTACTACTATTAGGATTTTCCATAATTTTACGATTACCTGTACGTTCGTACTCCAAATAATCGGTAGCTTTTATGACTTTCCACTCATAATTCAGTTGCTTCTCTCCTCGTTTAATCAGGGCTTCTTTATAATTCTTCGTCAAACTGTCCCACCCGGCACGGTCGGAATATTTAGGATAAGATACCCATTTTTGGTCGGGAATAAGAATTTCTTTAAGCCGCGTTACATCGGCCTGTTTTTCTAAAAGATTTCTCTCTTCATATCCATATCCGGAATAAGAAAGAATCAAAAAAAGCATAAGGCATGAAATCTGCTTCATAGTTAATCAAAGGTTAAAAATAATTCGGTCGATACAAATATAGGCAAATCAATAAGAGCCTGCTCATATTTTCCCGATAAAAAAATATTATTTTTCTTGAATTTTTACAGGTAAATCATTAAATGTCAAATCTTTTAAAAGCACTTTATCTGCTGTATCATACATCTGTTCACGTGCTTTTAAAAGAGCCACCCAATGCTTGTTATAAAGGGTATCTCTATTAATTTTAAACTGCTCAGAACCCAATTCATCTATACGCATTAATAATGTTCCTACCGTCATTCCGGAAATATCGGATGCCGGCTGATATGCCAACAAACGTTCATCATCAGTTGTCGTTTCCCTAACAATTCCTATCTCGATGAGCAAATATAGTATCTGACTGGTAAGTTTAATCGGAATCTGGTAAGCCTTACTTATCTGCTGCATTGTCAGAGGGGGTTCTCCATTTTCAAAACGTTTTACGATAACCGAGGCAATCAACAACACGACAAAATCTTTATACCGACGACTTATATTCTTTGTATCTTGTTCAAAATCATAACTCTCTATATTTTGAGCCGAAAACGAAAGAACCGCACCGAAAAGACAAATCAGCCATGAAAGTTGCATCCATAACAAAAACAACGGTAAAAATGCAAAACTTCCATAAATGGCATTATACTTCGATACCCATATCTGTCCGCTGATATATAAAAATTGAAAAACTTGAAAAGCCGTACCACAAATAATACCTGCAACAAAAGCGTTCCAGAACTTAACTTTTGTATTAGGCACTAAAACATATATTCCAGTAAATAATAAACAGGTCAAAAAATATGGACTAAACGAAATGATATTTCTTACCAAAGGACTTATAAAATATAGATATGCATTGCTGTCAATGCCCGTAGATATGAACAAAGAGATACCACTGGAAGCTATCATCAAGACCGGAAGCAAAACAAACATCGAAGTATAGTCGGTAATTTTACGGTAAAAAGAACGATTCTTTTTCACTTGCCATATATCATTCAACGTACTTTCGACGGTGCTCATAAGGCTTATTACCGTCCAAAGCAAGAAAATAATCCCGACTCCGACAAATACCCCACTTTTAGCCTGTGTCAAATAAGCATCAACGAAAGAAAGGGCATGTTCAAGCGCTTCTTTTTGAGCGGGGAAATAATCGAACAATTGACTTTGTACAATATTTTGAAAACCGAATCCTTTAGCTATGGCAAACATTAAGGCTAAAGCCGGAACAACAGCTAATAATGTACTGTAGGTAAGTGCTGACGCTTTTGACTGAAGATCATCTTCTTGAAAACGACGTACCGAAATGAATATAGTTTTTGCCAGATTAATCAACCTGCGCCGCAACCCCGAAACATCATTTCCGGTAATACGCCACATATCTTCAAATATGAACTTTGATGCGGTGCGAAAGAATGTTCCAATCCGGAATACTATACTATTTTTCGCCATGTTTTCAACAATATTGATATATGAAAAATACAGCAGAACGATAAGCCGGGTTCTGTACCTTATAAAAAGGTGTCTGTCATTTATCTTGTCTTTATGTCACCATAAAGCTTTAGCGGTTTACCCCCCGACATCGGACGAGCAGCCCTACTGCGCCGGTATACATAACCTTACAACCCATAAGACGTACGGCTTCTCG
The DNA here is from genome assembly GCF_947855755.1 of uncultured Coprobacter sp. Classification (NCBI taxonomy): domain Bacteria; kingdom Pseudomonadati; phylum Bacteroidota; class Bacteroidia; order Bacteroidales; family Barnesiellaceae; genus Coprobacter; species uncultured Coprobacter sp. The sequence goes on along the minus strand of NZ_CANUAR010000030.1, from coordinate 17,756 downwards.
TGTCACCACGAAAACCGGTGAGCTCTCACCTCACCTTTTCACCCTTACTGCAAGCAGCGGTTATTTTCTGTTACGTTACTCTATTCTTACGAATAGCTTCCCGTTAGGAAATATGGTGCTCTGTGTTGCCCGGACTTTCCTCACATGTTGCCATGAGCGACAGACTGTTCTGCTGTATATACTTGCAAAGATAATCGATTACCGGCGGTTATCCAAACCGCTGCTCGATAAAAAGAACAATCTTGCGCGATTATAACATCATTATAAAGATGATTGTTTTCATCTATCAGACTTTATGTCAGTTATATCGGTAACTTTGTCGGTTTTCCAGACAACGGTCAGTTAACCCCTGTTAATCACCTAAGAGAGCTATTAAAAGTTTCTAAAAAGAAACAGAGAGAGAAATAACCGCACGGATATTGTATTAAATTTAACGACTCAAACATTTAAAAACGGAGATTTATTAACAAATGAATAACAGAAACGTCATGGAAAATTTCAGCAAAAAACTTATCAGTTTTGCACTCGTGGCTCTCGTTAGTTCCGGAGTATCCATTGGTGCTTACTCCTTTCTAAACCGTTCGAAATCAATAAGCGATAACGCTATTGAGGAAACCGGAAGCAAATACGCAAAACCCGTAGCTTTTACTCCGGTTTCGAACCGTCCGGCTATTGAAACCGATTTTACAAAAGCGGCGGCCAGTACAGTAAATGCCGTTGTCAGTATAAAATCTACAACATCTGCCAAACAACAGCAACAAGGAATGATGCAAGATCCTTTCTTTGAATTCTTTTTCGGACAAAGAGGGGGCGGAAATATGAAACCTCAACCTCGTGTAGGAATGGGATCGGGAGTAATCCTCACCCCCGATGGTTATATTGTAACGAACAACCATGTAATTGAAGGCGCGGATATATTAGAGGTAACTTTAAATGATAAAAGATCTTTCAATGCTAAAATCATAGGAACAGACCCAAGTACCGATTTGGCTTTAATCAAAATCGAAGCAAAAGATCTTCCGACATTACCTTTCGGAGATTCGGACAAGCTACAAGTCGGAGAATGGGTACTGGCTGTCGGAAATCCATTCCAGCTCTATTCTACTGTTACAGCCGGTATTGTAAGTGCCAAAGCTCGTAGCTTAGGTATGATCAGTACAGGAAAAACCATGGGTATAGAATCTTTTATACAGACTGATGCAGCAGTAAATCCGGGTAATAGCGGAGGTGCTCTTGTAAACACAAACGGAGAATTAGTCGGTATAAACACAGCTATTTATTCCGAAACAGGAGCTTACTCCGGGTATTCTTTTGCTATTCCGACAAGTATAGTAAGCAAAGTAATTACCGACTTGAAACAATACGGAACAGTACAACGTGCCGTGCTTGGAGTTATCATCCGCGATATTAATTCAGATCTCGCAAAAGAAAAAGACATCCAGATACAAGACGGTATCTATATAGAAGAAGTCAATGACCGCAGTGCCGCTATGGAAGCCGGAATAAAGAAAGGCGACATTATCATTGCAATCAACGATGTACCTGTAAAAACTGCTTCTGCATTACAAGAACAAGTAAACCGTTATCGCCCCGGTGACAAAATAAAAGTAACAATTCATAGGGGAAAAGATACTAAAACGCTTTCGGTTACGTTAAAGAATAACCAAGGTAATACCGAAATCACCAAAACAAAAGGTATCGAGAGTCTTGGAGCAGCTTTCAAAGAGTTGAAAGATAATACTAAACGAGAATTAAATATCAGCTCAGGGGTTCAAGTAGTCGGCATCAAGGCCGGGAAATTCCAAAGAGCCGGTATTCGCGATGGATTTATAATCCTTAGTATTAACGGTGTCAACGTAAAATCGGTCGATACGATCGAAAGTATTTTCAATGACATCATGAAAGGAAACAGCAGAGATAAAGTCATGTTCATCACCGGTATATATCCGAATGGGAAAACAGGATATTATGCTGTAGATCTTTCGGAATAAAGCATAGTTCTTAAATCAAATCATAAAAGCACAATTTACTGTAATTAAATTTGCAGAATTGTGCTTTTATCTTGGCAAATGGCAAAGAAGATTAATATCGGAAACAAATTATTTCCACCGTACGTTTTGCGAATAGCCAATACGGAAGAAAAGACTTAGGACAAAATGGGACAAAGTTCTTTTCTTAACCGTAAGGTTTGAGAATTTGTAAAAAAACATTATATTTGCACTCCAAATTTCTAATCTGCAGGATGAGACAATTAAAGATCACAAAATCAATTACCAACAGGGAGAGCGCTTCGCTTGACAAGTACCTTCAGGAAATCGGACGAGAAGACCTGATTACTGTCGAAGAAGAAGTTGAACTTGCCCAGCGCATAAAAAAAGGAGATCGGGTTGCTTTAGAAAAACTAACCCGTGCCAATCTGCGTTTTGTCGTTTCTGTCGCCAAGCAATATCAAAACCAAGGATTAAGTCTTCCCGACCTAATCAACGAAGGGAATTTGGGTTTGATAAAGGCTGCTGAAAAATTTGACGAAACCAGAGGTTTTAAATTTATCTCTTATGCTGTGTGGTGGATACGTCAATCGATTCTTCAGGCTTTAGCAGAACAATCTCGTATCGTACGTCTTCCTCTCAATCAAGTAGGCTCGTTGAATAAAATCAGCAAAGCCTTTTCTAAATTTGAACAGGAAAACGAACGACGTCCTTCTCCGGAAGAATTAGCAGATGAATTGGATATCCCCGTAGACAAAATTTCGGATACAATGAAAGTTTCCGGACGTCACATTTCTGTTGACGCTCCATTTGTCGAAGGAGAAGACAACAGCCTGTTAGACGTACTTATCAACGACGATTCGCCTATTGCCGACCGGTCATTGATCAATGAGTCCCTCGCTAAAGAAATAGATCGAGCATTAGCTACATTAACCGAAAGAGAAAGTGATATTATCAAAATGTTTTTCGGTATCGGATGTCAAGAAATGACATTGGAAGAAATCGGCGACAAATTCGGCCTCACCAGAGAGCGCGTACGCCAGATCAAAGAAAAAGCCATAAGAAGATTGAGACAAAGTTCTCGTAGCAAACTGCTTAAAACTTACTTAGGATAAAACCTTACAAGAAAGAGTGATCCTAAAAAAACAAAGAGTGAATTCGGACAACTAATTCCGAATCACTCTTTTTCATTTGATCTAAAAACCAATACCATGCATAAAAGAAGAATCTTATTATTCATTTTTACTATTGCAATTCTACACTCCCCGATCATCAGTGCTCAAAAAGTAAAAGAGAGAGCAATGGTCGTCTATTCTAAAAAAACAAAAGAACACTCTAAAGCAAAAACTTTCGCAGCATTTGCCGATTTCGGAACTTCCCTTTTTATGAGACAAGATCCGATGTACCCCGATTTATCGGAGTGTAATGCGAGTTTAGATATAGACATATCATACGGTTATTTTATCAACAGTTATTTTTATATAGGACCGGGTACAGGAATACGAACTTATTTCGGAGAGAATTTCACAATGTTCCCCTTATTCGGTGAGTTAAGAGGATACTGGAAACGAATATTTATATACAGTAGAGGAGGATACAGTTTATCTACTTCAGGAAACAATGACAGAGGCGGAGCATACGCCTCAATCGGTTTAGGGCTCAACTTTATTTCCAAAACAAGATACAAACTGTTTTTCAGCATGGGTTATGAATTTCAAGATCATAGACGCAAAGATACCAGCGTATTACGAAAAGAAATATTAACCGGAAAGAATGGCATAGCTATTCGCATCGGAACACAATTCTAAAATAAAAACAGTAATTAATTACAAATCAAAAGAATCGAATCTTTACAAATTATATTTTATAAGATTTATATAGAAAAAACATTCATTTTGTTTTGAATATTCAAAAAGCATCTCTATATTTGCAACCGAAAACGATGGTATAAATATTTTTCAAATAAATACTAAACTTAATATGAAGCCGTTTGCAATTCTACTACTAGGTTTACAGATTATTATTCTATTGAGAACAATTAATAGGAAGTGAGCCAGTGTACAATAATATGAAGAGATAAATATAAAACCTTTCTCACTTCCGGTGTTGAAAGGTTTTTTTATATAGAAAAATAAAGATAAAAAATAAAATTATGTCTGACAGATTATTCATTTTTGACACTACATTGCGAGACGGAGAACAAGTTCCCGGCTGCCAGTTGAATACCGTAGAAAAAATTCAGGTAGCTAAAGCTCTCGAAGGATTGGGTGTCGATGTTATCGAAGCCGGGTTTCCGGTATCCAGTCCGGGAGATTTCAACTCGGTAGTAGAAATCTCTAAAGCAGTAACGTGGCCTACAATTTGTGCTCTGACACGAGCAGTAGAAAATGATATAAAAGTGGCCGCAGAAGCATTAAAATATGCCAAACACGGACGAATACATACCGGAATAGGTACATCTGATTATCATATCAAATACAAATTCAATTCCACTCGGGAAGAAATCATCGAACGTGCTGTATCGGCGGTCAAATATGCAAAAAAATTTGTAGAAGATGTTCAATTCTACGCAGAAGATGCCGGACGTACTGATAATGAATATTTAGCCCGAGTCATAGAAGCCGTAATAAAAGCCGGCGCTACAGTAGTAAATATTCCGGATACTACCGGTTATTGCCTTCCGGATGAATTCGGAGGCAAAATACGTTTCTTAAAAGAAAACGTAAAAGGAATCGATAACGTAACTATAGCTACCCATTGCCACAATGATCTGGGAATGGCCACAGCAAATACAATTTCAGGAATATTGAATGGGGCAAGACAAGCTGAAGTTACTATAAACGGTATCGGAGAGCGTGCCGGAAATACATCTTTAGAAGAAGTTGCCATGATTTTTAAGAGCCATCACGATCTCAATATAGAAACGAATATCAATACACAAAAAATATACGGTATAAGTCGTATGGTTTCAAGTCTGATGAACATGCCGGTGCAACCGAACAAAGCCATTGTAGGACGCAACGCATTTGCCCACTCTTCGGGAATACATCAAGATGGAGTCTTGAAAAACCGCGAAAGTTATGAAATCATCGATCCTAAAGATGTCGGAATAGACGAAAATTCTATCGTATTGACTGCCCGTAGCGGACGAGCAGCATTAAAACATCGCCTTCACATTCTCGGAGTCGAACTCGACAAAGAAAAGTTAGATAAGGCATATAGCGATTTTCTGAAACTTGCCGATCGCAAAAAAGACATAAATGATGATGACATATTGATGCTTGTAGGAAAAGACCGCTCGGCAAATGCCCGCATCGCAATCGACTATTTGCAGGTAACTTCCGGTATCGGCATGCGCCCCGTCGCCAGTATCGGTTTGAATATCGCCGGAGAGAAATTCGAAGCGGCAGCTTCCGGTAATGGACCCGTAGATGCGGCAATAAATGCGGTAAAACAAATAATTCACCGTAAAATGACCGTACAAGAATTCTTAATTCAAGCCATCACAAAGGGAAGCGACGATGTCGGAAAAGTGCATATAACAGTTTCTTACGAAGGAGTACACTATTATGGTTTCTCAGCCAATACAGATATTGTAGCAGCATCTGTCGAGGCATTTATCGACGCTATTAATAAATTTATCGTTTAATAAACAACATCAATTTATCATGTCTAAAAAAACATTATTCGACAAAATTTGGGATGCACATGTAGTTTCTACTATACAAGGCGGACCTACACAATTATACATCGACAGACATTATTGTCATGAGGTGACCAGCCCTCAAGCATTTAACGGTTTGCGAGAACGCGGATTGAAAGTATTCCGTCCCGATCGTACGACTTGTTCGCCCGATCACAATATACCGACATTGAACCAAGATAAACCGATCTCAGACCCTGTATCCCGAAATCAAGTAGAAGCACTAAGTAAAAACGCAGATGAATTCGGTATTACTTTATACGGTCTCGGACACGAAAAGAACGGAATTATTCATGTTATAGGACCAGAAAACGGACTGACACAACCGGGAATGACCATTGTCTGCGGGGACAGCCACACTTCTACTCACGGAGCTTTCGGAGCTATTGCATTCGGAATCGGGACAAGCGAAGTCGAGATGGTTCTGGCCACACAATGTATTTTGCAGCCTAAACCCAAAAGAATGAGAATCACTATTAACGGAAAACTTGAAAAAGGGGTTACGGCAAAGGATATAGCTCTCTATGTAATTTCCCGAATGACTACAGGCGGCGCAACCGGTTATTTTGTAGAATTTGCCGGAGAGTCGATTCGCTCACTGAGTATGGAAGGGCGCATGACAGTATGTAATCTAAGTATTGAAATGGGTGCAAGAGGCGGAATGATCGCCCCAGATGAAACGACATTCGCCTATGTCAAAGATAAAGAATTTGCTCCTAAAGGAGAAGAGTGGGAAAAAGCGTTGAAACAGTGGAAAGAACTGTATAGTGATGCCGATGCTGTATTTGATAAAGAGGTATTCTTCGACGCTTCGGATATTGCACCTCGTATTACTTACGGGACAAATCCCGGAATGGGAATGGGAATACACGATACGATTCCGACATTAGAACAGATTGATGAAGCCGGTAAAATATCTTTTATCAAGTCATTAAATTACATGGGATTCAAACCCGGTGAAAAATTAGAAGGTAAACCGATCGATTATGTATTTCTCGGTAGTTGTACAAACGGACGTATCGAAGATTTCCGAACCTTTGCCAAATTTGTAAAAGGACATAAAAAGGCTGATCATGTAGTCGCATGGTTAGTACCCGGTTCTTGGGCGGTAGAAAAACAAATCAGGAAAGAAGGATTGGATAAAATCTTAACAGAAGCGGGATTTGAACTTCGTCAGCCCGGATGCTCTGCTTGTCTCGCAATGAATGACGATAAAGTTCCTTCCGGGAAATATGCCGTATCCACATCTAACCGAAATTTCGAAGGGAGACAAGGTCCGGGTTCACGAACGATTTTGGCAGGACCTCTTGTTGCTGCTGCCGCTGCCATTACAGGGAAAATTACCGATCCCCGAAATTTTATGCAATAATTATTATATAATCTTTTAGAAATAAAAAATATGACCGATAAATTTAAAACTCTGACCTCTACCTGTATCCCACTTCCTATGGAAAATGTCGATACAGACCAGATAATACCTGCCCGTTTTTTAAAAGCAACTACCCGAGAGGGTTTCGGCGATAACCTGTTCAGAGACTGGCGCTACGATAAAGAAGGAAATCCTATTCCCGGATTTGTATTAAACGATCCCACTTATTCAGGCACTGTTTTGGTTGCGGGAAAAAATTTCGGAAGCGGATCGAGTCGAGAACATGCCGCATGGGCTGTTGCCGGATATGGATTCAAAGTTGTCGTTTCAAGTTTTTTTGCCGATATTTTTAAAAACAATGCATTAAACAACTGTGTTCTTCCGGTCGTAGTTTCTGAGAATTTTCTATCAGATCTGTTCGGCGCAATCGCCTCCGACCCGAAAACCACAGTCACAGTAGATCTGGAAAATCAGATAATTACGAACAACTACAATGGCTCTCAAGAATCATTCGAAATAAATCCTTATAAAAAAGATTGCCTGCTTAACGGATATGATGATATAGACTATTTATTAAGCAGAAAGGATAGAATAGAAGCGTGGGAAAAGTCTCAAAACAAATAAATATGCGGCAAATAGAAATACTTGATACGACTCTGCGCGACGGAGAACAAACATCGGGAGTCTCATTCGCAGCTCAGGAAAAGCTCAGTATTGCAAGACTTTTGTTAGAAGAATTACGTGTAGATCGCATTGAAATCGCATCGGCAAGAGTCTCTGAAGGAGAATTCGAAGCTGTAAAAAGAGTGTGTGAATGGGCAGGGAAACGCGGTCATTTGAATAAAGTCGAAATTCTCGGATTTCTGGATAACGGTATTTCTATAAAATGGATTAAGAAGGCCGGAGGAAAAGTTGCGAATTTGCTATGTAAAGGCTCTCTGAAACATTGCACACAACAATTACGGAAATCTCCGGAAGAACATATAGAAGCAATCCGAAAGGAAATATCTTTCGCAAAAACAAACGGACTTCAAGTAAATATATATCTGGAAGATTGGTCGAATGGCATGTTACATTCTCCCGAATACGTTTTTCAACTTGTAAATGCTCTAAAAAACGAACCTATCGAACGTATCATGCTTCCCGATACTTTAGGGATACTAAACCCTTACTCTTCATACGATTATTGTAAATCGATGATAAATCGTTATCCTGAAATTCGATTCGATTTTCATGCTCACAATGATTACGATCTCGCTGTGGCAAATGTTTATTCTGCAGCAAAGGCCGGAATACAGGGGATTCATTGCACTATAAACGGATTAGGAGAACGTGCCGGCAATGCTCCTTTATCGAGTATATTAGCGGTACTGCACGATCAACTACAAACAAAAACGAATATCGACGAACGTAAAGTAAATCAGATAAGTCGGGTAGTAGAATCTTACTCCGGCGTACGAATTCCGTCCAACAAACCTGTTATCGGGGAACATGTTTTCACTCAATGTGCTGGAGTGCATGCTGACGGAGACAGTAAAAACAACCTCTATTTTAACGACTTGCTCCCCGAACGTTTCGGACGTACACGAGAATATGCACTTGGAAAAACTTCCGGCAAAGCCAATATCAAAAAAAATCTGGAAGCTCTGGGGATCGAGTTGGATGAAACTTCAATGAAAAAAGTTACAGAACGGATCATTGCTTTAGGTGATAAAAAAGAACAAGTAACTCAGGATGATCTTCCGTATATTATTTCAGATGTTCTGAATCACGACTCAGAAGACCAAAAGATACATTTGCTCAATTATTCACTTTCACTCGCCCAAGGCTTGCATCCGGTCGCTGTCATCAAGATAGAGATTCATGGCGAACAATATGAAGAAACGGCAACAGGAGACGGACAATATGATGCTTTCGTCAAAGCTTTGCGAAAAATATACAAATATCAACTAAAAAAGACATTCCCGATACTCATCAACTATACAGTCGATATTCCACCGGGAGGCCGTACAGATGCATTTGTTCAGACAGTTATTACATGGAATTTCAAAGGTCATACGTTCAAAACCAGAGGTCTTGATGCAGACCAGACAGAAGCAGCTATACAGGCTACTATTAAAATGTTGAACCAAATAGAAAAAATTCAAGATAATATATCAGAAACCGTATAAACAAAAAAAATCATGAAATTGAATATTGCCGTATTACCGGGTGACGGTATAGGACCAGAAATCGTAAACGAAGCATTGAAAGTGACAAAAACCGTATGTGAAAAATTCGGACATGAACTTTCATACAAGCATGCTTTAGTAGGAGCTTGCGCTATCGACAAAACAGGGAATCCTTATCCTGACGAAACTCACGAATTATGTATGCAATCGGATGCTGTATTATTCGGGGCTATCGGAGATCCGAAATATGATAACAATCCGTCTGCCAAAGTCAGACCGGAACAGGGATTACTCGGAATGAGAAAGAAATTGGGATTGTATGCCAATATACGTCCTGTATCGACATTCGATTCACTCATATACAAATCCCCTTTACGGGCAGATATCGTAAAAGATACCGATCTGATGTGTATTCGAGAATTGACTGGAGGAATCTACTTCGGACGTCCTCAAGGAAGAAGTGAAGACGGAACTATCGCATACGATACGTGTGTTTATAGCCGGGAAGAAATAGAGAGAATAGTGCATCTTGCGTACAAATATGCTAAGCAAAGAAATAAAAAAGTTACGGTCGTAGATAAAGCCAATGTTTTGTGTACTTCTCGTTTATGGCGTGAAGTTGCTCAAGAAATAGAAAAACAATATCCTGAAATCACTACCGAATACATGTTTGTCGACAATGCTGCGATGCAACTGATACAATGGCCTAACCGATTCGACGTAATCGTTACCGAAAATATGTTCGGCGATATACTTACTGATGAGGCATCGGTAATTACAGGATCATTAGGCATGCTTCCTTCTGCTTCCATAGGTATTCATACTTCAGTATTCGAACCGATACATGGTTCTTATCCGCAAGCTGCAGGCAAAAATATCGCTAACCCTGTAGCAACGATTTTATCAGCAGCCCTTATGTTCGAATATGCATTTAATCTCATGGATGAAGGCAAAATGATTCGTGAAGCTGTTGATGCTTCAATAGAAGCAGGTATCGTAACAGAAGATTTAGCTCAAAATGGAAAGTCTTATAAAACTTCAGAAGTAGGACAATGGATTGCCGATTATATCAAAAATAAATAATTAAGCTGTATCTATTTTCCAAGACAGGATACCGTCCTTATAAGATAGTATCCTGTCTTTTTTAACTATTTAATCTCAAAAATCGCTTAAATTTTCCGATAAAAACATTCTTAAACCTGACTCGTACGAAATTCAAACAGTAATCAAAATAATTTATTCTACTCTAACACCTCTCATAATCAACTTTTTCCACTCCGGATGCTTTTGAATATAACCTGCAACAAAAGGACACAAAGGAACTAATTTCAGATTTTTATGTTCTATGTCCTGTAACACCTTCAACACAAGTTGAGAGGCGATACCTTTTCCTTCTAAAGCAGGAGGGACTTCAGTATGTGTCAGATAAATTTCTCCGTTTTCGGATAAAATATATTCTATCTTCGGAATAAATCCGTCTATTTGAAATTCATACCGACGGCTATTCTCATTATTTATCAACTTATAATCTGTCATCTTTTTTCTGTCGTTATTCAAATTTTCTATAAAAAAAGCTGCCCAAAAGAGGACAGCTTTCTATCTAACTATTAAACCTTTATTTTTGAGATGCTGATCCCGAAAATATTACAATACGATTCCAGTTATTATTCTTCGGATAAGGTTGAGTATCACTACCATTAGCAACCATCTTTATTCGGTTAGCGTTAATACCATACTTTTTAGTCAATATATTCACAACCGCATCTGCACGTTTTTTACTCAACTGCATATTGTAAGCCGGTGTTCCGGTTTCTTTATCGGCATATCCGGCTACTGTCACATTACAATTCGGATTTCTCTTCATCCAATCGGCAATATTATAAACATTCACCATCTCTTCTTGCGACACAACAGCACTGTTGATCTTGAAACGAACAACAATCGACATATCCGGATTACAAGTCTGAACAGGTTCTGGAACTGTAACAACTTCGGTAACAGTGACTTCAGGACATGGCGGACATTCTCGTGCTTCACAAGTCTCTAAAGCAGAACGCAAATTATTTACTTTACCATTCAAATCATTAATAATCATACGGTCAGCATAAGGATCATAAGCTTTGAAACGAGTCTTTCCGAATTTAACGGTAAAACCTCCGATAAGAGAAGCGATAGACTCTACTTGTTTCCCTTCTACAACACCATTAAAATGGTCTCCCATAGCATTTGCCCTACCTTCAAGGAAGAAGTCAAGATAGTGAAATAAACGAAAATTCAGTTTCATACCGATAGACACGGGAAAGGCATATGTCCGGTGACCAGCTTCAGGATTTTTGAATGCAAAAGCTCCTCCAATACCAGCAAAGGGAATAATAGATACCACCCGCTTTTCATTATATCCTCCCAAAGTACTGGTAAGATCCCACATCAAATCGCCATAAACAGCCGCATATCGGGTATGATTCATTATCTCTTTTGTCGGCCAATGAGTGTGTAAAGACCCGCCCATAGCATTCAACCGAATACCTACATAAGGATTCAGCCATTTACCTAAAGCCAAACTCATGGCTAAAGTATAACTGGGATCGCCTTTATGCTCGGTAAGAAAAGTCTGAGCACCAGCACCGAGAGACAAATACCAATTATTCCCGACTTTCGGAGCATAATAATAGGGCTTTCCGGGTATCAGTTCAGTAACAGTCACCTCTTCTTCGACCACAGTAACCTGAGCCGACCCGGTTTCAACAAAAGCAAACGATGCTATCGCCGCCAATGCAAATGAGTAAAGAACATGTTTCGTTTTCATTTTCAAATATTTTATTGTTTACAAAATATTGCGTCCGGGACAAAAATTCATATATACCAATAACCGGTTTATCATGAATATCGCGAACAGCGTTGTATTCTTATTGTGACTGTAAAACAAGTCAATGTCAAAATAGGTTCAACATATATTGTTAAAATCATATATTAAAATAAACGAAAGACATTATTTCATAAATAAAGAGAAATGATAAAAAAAAGAAATGCGGTTTTGAATATCGTATTATTTACTAAATTTGCAAGTTCGGGAACGGATATATTCATATATGGCCAAAAGAAATAGATTTAAAGCATTTTGGAAAAAAATGCGATCAAAATATAAGCTCTCCTTCTTCAATGAAAATACATTGGAAGAGGTGTGGACTTTTCGTTTGTCCCGATTAGGAGCTTTTCTGTTTTTTTCGGCATTGGTTATCATCATTTTTTCCGGAGCAATGTATCTAATTGTCGGGACTCCATTAAAAAATTATTTACCCGGATATTTGAGAACCGAGACACGGGTAAAAATTATGGATAATGCATTACGTATCGATTCTTTGAATCAGGCTATGCAATTAAACGATGCATATTTAAAAAATCTGACTAATATACTTACAGGAAATGTAAAAATAGATTCGATACGGAACATCAAAGATTCTCTGCTTTCTTTCCCGACTGATTCTTTTCTGACTCAATCACAAGCTACGACAAGTTTTATGCAACGTTATGAAGAAGAAGAAAAGTATAAACTTAATGTACTCAATCAAACGATTCCGACTGACGGATTTATCTTTTTCACTCCAATAAAAGGTGCGATCAAGCAAAAATTCAACCCAGAAAACAATCATTTCGGGATCGATATCCTCGCTCTGAAACGGATGTCGGTAGCCGCAACTTTAGATGGCACGGTCATCTCGGCAGGGTATACAGTAGATTATGGATATGTAATCGAGATTCAGCATAGCAATAACTTTATATCTATATATAAATATAATGCCGAACTACTAAAATCTATCGGAGATAAAGTTTCGGGCGGAGAGGTTATCGCTCTTACCGGAAACGGGACAAAAGAATCATTTCCTCCTCTTATAGAATTCCAGTTATGGCACATGGGACAAGCTTTGAATCCCGAAGATTATATTACATTTTAAATGACACACAAACAAGACATTGCATCAGTGACAACAAATCACAGGTGAAAATAAAAAGGAGAATGAAGAAACAACTTGCTATACTGGGTTCTACCGGATCGATCGGAACACAAGCTTTGGAAGTAATTTCAGAGCATTCCGATTTGTTCGAGGTATATGCACTTACCGCTAACAACAATGTAGATCTACTTATTTTACAAGCACGAAAATTTAATCCTGAAGCGGTAGTTATCGCTAATGAATCTTTATATCCTAAACTCAAAGATGCTCTGAAAGACCTGCCGATTAAAGTATATGCAGGACATGATGCTATCGCTCAAATAGTCGAATCTGAACCTATCGACATGGTGCTTACGGCCATGATCGGATATGCCGGTCTATACCCGACCATACGAGCGATAAAGGCAGGCAAGACAATAGCTCTTGCAAATAAAGAAACTTTAGTCGTTGCCGGAGAACTGATAAATCAACTGGCGCACGAAAACCGCACACCAGTAATACCGGTAGATTCGGAACACTCTGCCATTTTTCAATGTTTAACCGGGGAAATGCATAACCCGATAGACAAAATCATATTAACGGCTTCCGGAGGTCCTTTTCGAACAATGTCACGACAAGAATTAGAACATGTCACGAAGAAACAAGCCTTGAAACACCCCAACTGGAATATGGGTGCTAAAATTACCATAGACTCGGCTTCTATGATGAACAAAGGATTTGAAGTTATAGAAGCCAAATGGCTTTTTAATGTAAGACCGGAACAGATAGAAGTTGTCGTACATCCCCAATCAATTGTACATTCCATGATACAGTTCGAAGACGGAGCTATAAAAGCTCAATTGGGAACGCCAGATATGAAATTACCGATAAGGTATGCGTTTTCTTATCCTAACCGGTTGAAAAACCAGTCTCCTAAGTTGGAATTGTCTCAATATGCACATCTGACATTCGAACATCCGGATACTACTAAATTCCCCCTTTTAAGTTACGCTTATGAAGCAATGAGACTGGGAGGAAACATACCATGTATATTGAATGCTGCAAACGAAGTTGTCGTAGATGCTTTTCTGAAAGATAAAATCGGATTTTTACAAATGGCAGATATTATCGCCGATATAATGCAACAGGTCTCTTTCATAAAATCACCGTCTTATGACGATTATGTATCGACCGATACAGAAGCACGCCGACTAACACGGGAAAAAATAACATCTTTTTAAAACGAAATAAATTTAGACGAAAAAATAATGGAGACATTTTTAATTAAAGCCCTACAGTTAATATTAAGTTTATCGATTCTTGTCATCGTTCACGAATTCGGACATTTTATTTTTGCCCGAATCTACAAAGTAAGAGTCGAAAAATTCTATCTCTTTTTTAATCCTTGGTTCTCTCTTTTTAAATTCAAACCTAAAAACAGTGAAACAGAATATGGTATCGGCTGGTTACCATTAGGAGGTTATGTGAAAATAGCCGGTATGATAGACGAGTCTATGGATAAAGAACAACTGGCTCAGCCAGAACAAGAATGGGAATTCAGATCTAAACCCGCCGGGCAACGACTGATGATCATGATCGCCGGGGTACTGTTCAATTTTATTCTGGCTCTTTTTATTTATTCTATGATAACCTTTACTTGGGGAGAATCTTATCTGCCTTTAAAAAACGCTAAAGCCGGATTATCATTCAGCGAAACAGCACATAAAGCCGGATTTGAAGATGGAGATATCCCCATAAAAGCCGACGGAAAAGAATTGACTACATTATCAGGCGATATGATCCGTAATATCGCTGAAGCTAAAAATGTAGAAGTCATCCGTAACGGTAAAACAGAAACAATCACCATGCCGAATGAGTTTATGTTAAAATTAATCGGGGCAAACGAGAAATTCGCTTCGTTCCGAAATCCTGTAGTAGTTAAAGAAGCAATAAAAGGGAACGGAGCAATCGAAGCCGGACTGCAAAGCGGAGACAGCCTGACTGCTATAAATGGGAAAGCGATTCCGGATATTCCGATTATGCTCGATCTATTAAGTCAGAATAAAGGGAAAAATGTAAATATCACATTTTACCGAGACGGACAAGAACAAAACGCTTCTGTGGCAGTAGATAAAAACGGAAAAATAGGTATAAGCCTCACTCCTATTTACGAAATATATCCTCTTGTAACAAAACATTTCGGATTTTGGGAATCATTCCCTGTCGGCATATCCAAAGGATTCTCTACTCTAAAAAGTTATGTAAGTGATCTCAAATATATTTTTACTAAAGAAGGAGCAAATAGTTTAGGCGGATTCGGAACAATCGGAAGCATATTTCCCCCTGTATGGAATTGGCAGGCATTTTGGGAAATGACAGCATTTCTTTCTATAATCCTTGCATTCATGAATATACTTCCGATTCCGGCTCTTGACGGAGGGCATGTATTATTTTTGTTATACGAAGTTATTGCTCGTCGAAAACCAAACGAAAAATTTATGGAGTATGCACAAATCACAGGTATGGCACTGTTGTTCGGTCTATTGATATATGCCAACGGAAATGACTTATTCCGATTTATTTTTAAATAACCTCACGTACAAAAATGAATTATACCAAAGTCATATTAAAACCGGGGAAAGAAGAATCTCTTAAACGTTTTCATCCGTGGGTGTTTTCTGGAGCAATCCACCATTTTGAAAAACAACCGGAAGAAGGTGACATTATAGAAGTTACAGATTATAAAGGAAACTTCATTGCTATAGGTCACTACCAAATCGGCAGTATAGCGGTAAGAATACTCTCTTTCGAACAAGAAATTATCGATAAAGATTTTTTTAAGAAACGGTTACAAGTCGCTTATAATCTACGTAACAGTATCGGACTCAATCGGGGAGAACAAAATAATACATATCGTCTTGTACATGGAGAAGGAGATCTTCTTCCCGGTCTAATCATAGATATTTATGACAAAACCGCCGTAATGCAGGCACACGATCCCGGTATGCATTTTGCCCGACGTATTCTTGCCGAAGCATTAACCGATGTAATGGGTGAGCAAATAAAAAATGTATATTATAAATCAGAAACCACACTCCCTTACAAAGCGCAACTCGACCCGGAAAATGAATATTTGATCGGAGGCGATGCCGGGAATATAGCAATAGAAAACGGATTAAAATTTCATGTAGACTGGTTAAAAGGACAAAAGACTGGTTTTTTCGTCGATCAACGGGAAAACCGATCATTACTCGAGCATTATTCTAAAGATCGTTCGGTATTGAACATGTTCTGTTATACTGGAGGATTCTCATTCTATGCCATGCGAGGCGGAGCTAAACTTGTTCACTCGGTCGATAGTTCTGCCAAAGCAATAGACCTGACTTGTAAAAACGTAGAGCTGAATTTTCCCGGAGACAGACGGCATGAAGCTTTCGCAGAAGATGCATTCAAATATCTCGACAGAATGGGAGATCAGTATGATCTGATCATTCTCGATCCTCCGGCTTTTGCCAAACATAAAAATGTTTTACATAATGCTTTGCAAGGATACCGAAAACTCAATGCAAAAGCTTTTGAAAAAATAAAACCGGGAGGTATCCTTTTTACATTCTCCTGTTCACAAGTCGTTACCAAAGAAAATTTCCGATTAGCTGTGTTCAGTGCAGCAGCTCAATCTAAAAGACGAGTACGAATACTACATCAATTGACACAGCCGGCAGACCATCCGGTAAATATTTATCACCCCGAAGGCGAATATTTAAAAGGGTTAGTCCTATATGTAGAATAAATTGTATCAATTCTTTATAGACTGTCTAAAAAATCTTCGAATAAATAAAAGAGTCTGTCCAAAAAGTCAAAACTGAATTGGTAAAAGTTACAGATTGTAACAAAATAAATAAAGAATGCCACTTTACACCTAATTTTCATAGGTGAAAGTGGTATTCTTTTTATAATCGAAGTCTATCTGTTTTAAATTGAAAGTTTAAATTTGAACTTTCCAACTTTTTGGACAGCCCCTTTTACAATTATACCCGTTTCATACTTCAAAAGATTTAGAGCCTGTTTAAATTTTCCAATAAAAAATACTATCAGGTCATTTTTGTGTTTTCTTCCGGTCTTTTTCCCTGTTTTCCCTCGTCAGATAGCCCGCTATTATACTCGTAAAAACAGAAAAACATCCTCAGAAGAAATTCTCAAAACTGACCCGTGTAAAATTTAAACAGGCTCTTATCAAACAATAATCTTTATAAATCAAAAAATAAGCGTATCTAATACACTAATATCAAAAAACATGTTAAATAGCATACAAAATTTTGTACGATCTCTTGCCGTATCAAATATTATCTCTACATTTGCAATGTGTTTTTCATGGTATTAGATTTAAGGTTAACGAAGATTGGTTGTCGAGATGACAACCTTTTCTTTTATATATAACCACAAATTTTGAAAGCAGCTCAACCGCCAAACCAGAAAAAACAAAACGGCTGCAAGATAATCCCCGCAACCGTTTTTCAGTATATAAACCATATTGTCAATTATCTCGACACTCTACCCGAAGCATCACCGCTCATCAGTTTCTCGACTTCTTCT
>NZ_CANUAR010000029.1:0-36690 GCF_947855755.1 uncultured Coprobacter sp. | reverse complement strand
CCCGCGACCCCATGCGTGACAGGCATGTATTCTAACCAGCTGAACTACCGCACCAGTCAACAAAATTAAGAACGCTTCTTTTTCTTTTGCGTTGCAAAGATAGTCACATTTTTTGATTTGACAACAGTCTTGAATGAAAAATTTTCAGGAAAATCTTTATTGAAAATCATTCGATACACAATCGGTTGAAAATCAGATAATGCAGAAAACAGGTCTTAAATAAAAATTATTTTTGTTTCTCGGTTAAATGCTTCCAAAACCTTACAGGCAGGTTTTGACGATGTAGTTTGGGGTTGTTTCTTTCCTTAATATTAATTGCTTTGAAATATTCTTTCCAAAGCTTTTGAAATAATTCCTCATCGGGATGCATTTGATTTTTGTCTAATATTCCAGATAGAAGATGAGCGCTACTGTTTTCGAACTGTATTTCTGTAACCGAAGACAGATCATAATAGTATCCGTATTCTCGTTTTAAATCATAAATTATCCATTTCTGGTCAGAAAAGCGATCCTTGCAGTGAGGAACGATTAAAGACAATACATTATAAATCGGCTCTATTGCTGCGAAGAATGTTCCGTCCATAGCTTTTTGGAAACGTAGAAACTGAATAATTCGGTGTTGTTCACGATGTACTTTTTTCCAGATTTGAGAAAGTTCCAAGACATCACTATCTCCGAAATTCAGCTCAATGGAATAAGGAGAATCTATCGCTTTTCGTATATAACGAAAAATCAGTAGATCTATTTCAGGTAATTCAGATAACCAACTGGCGGCAAGACAGGAGATGGCAGGCTTTGATAATTTTTTCAACAATCCGTTCCATACCCGTTCCGCTTTATCATTATCTGTATATACTATATGTAAATCGTCATAGAATAGTGGAAGAGTTTCGTCTTCGCTCAGTAAAAGATCCGGAAATGTTTTTCGAGAGTAAGCGTCGAAAATTGCACTCAATAACCCTTCAAATGTTTTATCATATATGAATATATTCATGTTTTTAATCTTCAAAAGAGAGCGTTAGCTGTCGTGAGTCCTTCGTTCGTGGTCTCCCTACTAAAAGTTTGCGGATATTTTGCGGATTCATTTCATTTACTGTTTGCATCGAAAGTTCATTGCAAGTAATAAAGTACTGCGCTTTTTTCATTACCACGCCGATTTTTTTTAATTGGGACGCTCCCAATCGGGAGTAACGGCGGGAAACAACGATTAATTTTGCAGATTTTATGCCGATTCCGGGTACTCGCAGAAGCATTTCGTAGTCTGCTCGGTTTATGTCTATCGGAAAAATTTCCGGATGACGTAAAGCCCACGCAAGTTTAGGATCGATATCCAGATCGAGATTAGGATAAGCATCATCTACGATTTCATTTACTTTGAATTGGTAGAATCTCAATAGCCAGTCGGCTTGGTACAATCTGTTTTCTCGCACCAATGGAGGTTGTTTTAAAACCGGCAATCGATTATCATAATCGTTTACATGAATATATCCGGAATAATATACTCTTTTCATCGTCGGTCGCTGATATAAAGCAGACGATATGCGGAGTATATCCTTATCTGTATCTGACGTTGCTCCTACAATCATTTGTGTACTTTGTCCCGCTGGCGCAAAGCGAGGAGCATGGCGGAATCTTTTTTTCTCTTCCGCGCTTTGCAAGATCCCTTGTTGTATGTAACGCATTGGTGTGAATACACTTTTAAAGTCTTTTTCAGGGGCTAATATTTTGAGGCTTTCTTCATTAGGAATTTCTATATTTACACTTAATCTATCGGCGTATAATCCTGCTTCGTTTACCAGTTCTCTGCTAGCTCCCGGAATACTTTTCAAATGGATATATCCGTTATAACAGTGTTTCAATCGCAATTCTTTTGCTACTCCTACCAATCTTTCCATTGTATAGTCTGGATTATTTACTACTCCCGAACTTAAAAAAAGACCTTCGATATAATTTCTTCTATAAAATTCTATGGTAAGATCGACCAGTTCTGATACAGACAAGGTTGCTCTTTTCAGGTCATTGCTTTTACGGTTGATACAATAAGCGCAATCATATATACAATAATTGGTAAGCATGATTTTCAGAAGCGAAACACATCTTCCATCTTCTGTAAAACTATGACAAATACCCCAGCCCGAAGCACTTCCTATGCCACCTGTCATTTTGGAGCGGGAAGTTCCGCTTGAGGCGCAAGATACATCGTATTTTGCCGATTCCGCAAGAATTTTCAGTTTTTCGAGGACTTTTTCATTCATAATTATTTCGCTCCTAATAATTGCAAAAATAGAGAAAGACTTTGTTTTTATGTAGGAATTGTTTCTTAAATTATATCTTTGCATGAGTTAAAAAATGAGTGCTTTTTGTCAGAAGGATATGTTGTTTTTAAAGACCTTGTTTTTAAGATGTTTAAAACAAGATAATAACAGTTGATTCCAAGTTTTACCGTAAACCTTTAAATAGAAAGTGAAGAATTCTTTGTGGAATTAGAAATAGACTATTATCTTTAAATTAGAATTTGAATATGAAGATAAAAATGCCTGAACGTCCGCTTGTTTCTGATTATGACGAGTTAGTTGATTTGTGGGAAAGATCGGTGCGGGCTACTCATTCTTTTTTGCAAGAAGATGACATTGCTTCTTTTAAATCGCTGATTCGAAATGAATATTTGTTTGCAGTAGATTTATGGGGCTATAAAGATGAAGACGGTCGATGGATTGCTTTTATGGGTGTATTTAAGAATAAGTTGGAGATGCTGTTTCTTTTGCCTTCTGCAAGAGGGAAAGGGGTAGGTAAACAATTAGTTGAATATGCGGTGAAAATATTGGGTATAAATTCTGTTGACGTAAATGAACAAAATGAACAAGCGGTAGGATTTTATTTGCATCAGGGGTTTCATGTAATAAGTCGTGATGCAACAGATAGTACCGGAAAATCATATCCTGTTTTACATCTGCAATTATAAATATAAAAATGCACGTTGTATGAATGACACAAATATAATACCGATAGAGAATCATCCGTTAAAACCATTTATTCCGCAAAATACCCGGATGCTGATGTTGGGGAGTTTTCCTCCGAAAAGGGAGCGTTGGAGTATGAATTTTTATTATCCGAACCTCCAAAATGATATGTGGCGTATTTTCGGACTCGTTTTTTTCGGAGATAAAGATCATTTTTTAAACGGTACGAAAATATTCGATAAGAATCGCATTGCTGCTTTTTTGGAAGAGAAAGGTATAGCTTTAAGCGATACTGCTCAATCTGTAAAGAGGTTAAAAGACAATGCCTCTGATAAATTTTTGGAGGTTGTAGAAGCTGCCGATATTGATACTTTATTAAAACAAATGCCAATGTGCAAGGCTGTTGTCACTACAGGACAAAAGGCTACCGAAACATTAAGTGTTCTTGTTTCATCTGCAATTCCTCCTGTCGGTAGCTTTATTGAGTTTGAATATCAAAGTAGAAAAATGCGTTTTTACAGAATGCCTTCTTCTTCCCGAGCTTATCCGAAACCTTTGTCGGAAAAGGCTGTGGTATATGCCCGTATGTTCGAGGAATTAGGTTTATTGTAAATATGGATTTTGTTTCTTTTCAAAGCCTATTGTTGTGTTAGGACCGTGTCCGGAATAGATAACCGTATCTTCCGGTAGTATGAATAGTTTTTCTCGAATACCGGTAATTAATTGATTATAGTTTCCGCCCGGTAAATCCGTCCGGCCGATACTGCCTCTGAAAAGTACGTCTCCACCAAACGCTATTCCTTCTTCTTTGCAGTAATATATGATACTTCCGGGAGAATGTCCCGGTACGTGTATAGCCTGTAAAGTATATTTCCCGATTTTGAAAATATCGTTTTCATGGACATCCTGACCGATGGGGATAGGAGAGGCTTGGAGCTGTATGCCGAACATAGAAGCCTGTTCTTTCATATTGTCTAATAGAAAAGCATCATCAGGATGAGCTGTTAACCCGACATTGAAAGTGTTATACACGTATCTATCTCCGAAATTATGATCTAGATGTAAGTGCGTTGCCAAAAGATATTTGACTTTCAATTTATGATCTATAATGTAATCCGATAGAATATCTTGTTCGTCTGCATAATAACATCCCGCGTCTATAATTGCGCATTCACCGGTTTCACTATCCGATACGACATACGTATTTTCTGAAAACGGATTGAATTGGAATTCTTTAATTATTAGCATATATAATATTTATTTGTAAACAGGTACGTAAACGACTTTTTTTGTATCGAAATATTCTTCTTTGAAATACTCTTTCAAATTGTATATGATCGAGATTTTTTTGAATGGCGCTACTTCATTTTGCAGTTCTCCTCCTTTTAAGCAAATCAGTCCATTAGGCATTGCATTTTGTTGCTCTTTTCGGATATTTTTACGAATAAGCTTCATCAGGTCGTTTAGAGGCATGACAGCACGGCTTACGACAAAGTCGAACTTGCTTTTTTCTTCTTCTACTCCGCAATGCCTGCATGTCACATTTTGCAGACCGATAGATTGTGCTATTTCTGACGCGACTTTAACCTTTTTCCCGATACGATCTAATAAATGAAATTTACATTCTGGGAATAAAATAGCCAGAGGTATTCCGGGAAATCCGCCTCCAGTACCTACATCCATTATTGCACTTTCGGGAGTAAATTGTATAATTTTTGCTATCCCTAAAGAATGCAATATATGGTGAGTATATAGATTGTCTATGTCTTTACGGGAAATAACGTTGATCTTACTATTCCAATCTTTATATAGTTCGTCTAAGGCTGTGAATTGGGATTTTTGATTTTCGTTTAGGTACGGAAAATATTTCTCAATAATTTGCATCGGATATTTAGTGTAAATAATAGGTTATTAATAAGATTACTTATTTGCTTTTGTATGTTGTCTCTTTTACAAAAATAGTGTAAAATGTGGATATCCCAATGATTTATTATTAAATTGTTTATAAATACGAAGTATCTGTCAAATTAAACTGAAGTACTTTATAAAAGAGGGTATGTCAAAACTAAAATGACTACTTCTAAAAGTTACAGATTGTAGCTATAATACCTAAAAAGGTCGTATCAAGCTCTGCTTTGAGTAATGATACAACCCTTTCTAGAGTTTTTTAGGATGTTCAAATTCCAAATCAAAAGTTCATCTTTTCAAAAATTAAGTTTTGGCACATCCTCTTTCATTAATAGTTTTATAGCCTTTCTGGATATATAATTTTTATCTTTTGACAGGCTCTGATATTATCGGATTATTTTTTTGCTTTTTTGTATGTTATTGCCTTTTATGTGAATAATATATATTCCCGGTACGAAACCTGATAAATTTAAAATTTCTTCTTGACCTATCGTTATGGAATTTAACCTTGTTGATTTCAGTAATTGCCCGTTTGTATTATATACGGATATGGTCGTTTGGTTATCGGTTTTTCCGAATAATAGATGGCATATTCCATTTCCCGAAGTGTAGATTGTCACGTCTGGAATGTCGTTTTTTTCTTCGTATATTCCCGCTGTCATTTTTATGCATTCTTTTATGCCGTTCCATGCATCTATTTTTCCGAATCCCCAAGTATTATCTCCATTTCCGGAAACAGTTCCTGTATAGTTATCTTGTCGTGCTGTTTTTTTGAAAATGTTTCTGACATCATCGGGGCTGAGAGTCGGATTTGCCTGAAGCCATGTTGCTAATACACCCGTAATGAATGGAGTTGCCATAGAAGTTCCGGACATATATCCATAATAATATTTTTTCCCGTTTACAGTAGTATTATCGCAGATACCGCTATCATAAGATTGTGCGCTGGAGTATGATGAAATAATTTGATTCCCGGGTGCTGTAATATCCGGTTTTACACGTCCGTCAGCTGTCGGTCCTAAACTTGAGAATTCTGCAATCATACCTTCTTCCCGAGCATAACTTCCGGTACGAGTCGCATAAGCTCCTACACTAATTACATTTTTTCCTGTTCCTCCGATTTCGCCGACAGTATATTTTGAATCACCATCTGTCCATCCAGATAAGCCATTACCGGTAAGTTGACTATAATAATCATCAGCCCAGATATGTACAGTTCCGCTCGTTGCAGTGATTGTGATTCCTATCGCATAACCTGAACTCATACTATTTACCTCAGAAACTATGAAGGCGTTCGGCTTGTTATTATTAGCATTTACTTCGTAGTAAATTTCAACATATCCGCTGATCCCGTTTTTTAATGAAATTGTTTTAGAACCATTTCCTGAGATATTGACCGTTTCAGAGTATTCAGACTTGTTTTTTGAGATATTATATCGATCGATAGTAATCTTGAATGTTTCTCCGGGCTCACCCCAGATATCGAGCATCGAATAGCGGTCAGAATTATCCAAGAAATCGATAAATGTTTTTAATGTATTATCGGAAGATGTAAATGTTTTGCTAAGATGCATCGGATCACATCCTTCATTACCTGCTGCTCCGGCAAATAGCTTTCCCGGACCTTGCAGGTTATCTGCAACTTGATCGAAAGTCGAAGTTCCGTCGTGAGGGCCGATATGAGATCCCAGACTCATATTGATAACGCAAGGTTTTCCTACCGATTCGGCATAATCATATATATATTTCATTGCGTCCGAGAGACTTACCTGATCAGTAGTATTATCATTCAGATCATAGCTGACCAAGACTATATCTGCTTCTCCGGCTACTCCGTAATAAGACTTTGTATGGTCTGCACCTGCGGCTATACCGGTTACATGAGTAGCATGAGTTTCGTCTGTTACGTCATATTTTGCCGCAAGAATTTCATCAGTAGTTGTATATTCCGTTCCGTAGGTAAAACCGCTTGGAGCTTTACCGTTTTTATTTTGATTCCACACTCGTTTTACCCGTAGTTCAGTTCCGTCTGTATTGTAAAAATTGATGTGTCCGTATTCAAAACCATTATCGACAATTCCTATAACGACATCTTTTCCTAAAAATGGTGTCGTTAAATCTTTCCCGCTTTGAACGTTATCTACCAGAGTTTCAGTTCTGGCTTTATTCATTTTTTGATATATCGGTGTGCTGATTTGTACATATTTGATGTTATTTAGAGAGGATATGGTTTCAATTTTACTGACAGGAATTTGCGCTGTGATTAAAGAATCTATGCAAGTATTGACTCTTACTCCATAACTTTCTAAAAAATAGGGATCTGTTTGAGCCTTTAAATAAATATAAGCTTTAACATAATCGATTTCGTCAATTTTCTTTACTTTAAATTTGGAAGAGAATGTTTTGTCCGTTTTTATCTGTTCCTTTTCATTTATAAAATGCCGTGTATATGGCGACAATTTTGATTGAGCCATAACGAGTGTGACAAAGCAGAATAATAATAAAGAGATAATGGTTTTCTTCATAATCAATATTTTTTAGGTAATCTTAAATTGATAGACTTACTTAGTTCTATGGCAGAAATATCGGGTAGGGTTATTAATTCCGGTAATTGTGAAATCAAGCATGAGAAACTTTTCAGTGTGTCGGTATATGAGACGATCGATATTCCTTGATCTTCAGCTTTATTTTTATCGAAATCCGGTCGGGTATGTAAATATCCTTTGATATAACATTTTCCGTCAGAAGATTTCAAATTATATTTTTCTCGCAGCTGCTCGGATGGAGTATAATTTTTTTTAGGTAAATAGCCGTTAGTTTCTTTTAATAAATCGTCCCATAACATTCTGAAGTTATTTGAGAACCGAATCGTATCGGGTAAAACAGATATTTCCATGTATTCAATTTTGTCATTTTTCCCTCCGGACACAGTCGAGATATGCCGGGATGAACATGAGATGCTGCATAATAAAACCGATATTAAAATAATCTCTTTCATAAAATCTGCTATTAATTAAAATATTGGTAATCCGTTTTTGCGAAAAATGATTTTTATATAATTTGCCATTTAAAAACAATATAATACAAATATATATCGTTTTAAATTATCAGCCTATCGTGAAGCCATTAAATATGTATAATTTCAAATATATTTTTAAGAAGATAAGACTCTAAAAACCTGTTTAAATTTTGTTCGGGTCAGATCTGAGAATTTCTTTCGAGAACGATAGCGGGCTATCTGACGAGTGAAAACGGGAAAAAAGACCAGAAGAAGACGTAAAGATGCCCCGATAGTATTTTTTATTGGAAACTTAAGTCGGTTCTAAAATAAATAATTGATTCCGAGATCTATACTGTTTGTTCCGTCTTCACGAGAAAAAGCTGTTCCCCATTCTGCCGAAAGAACAAAATTATGGTTCATAACCAGTTTCAACCCTATTCCTGCACTTGCATGTATGCATTCGTTTTTACCACTGTAAATAATAAGATCATTGCTTTCTTTTTGTGATTTTAGCCGGTATGGTTGGAGTACAGCTCCCGCGTCGAAAAACGGGTTCATTCCGATATACCAGTTTTGTTTCAACAACCTGATTACCCTTGAACGCAATCTTAATTCTATATTTGTCCAACCGATACCGTTTCCCGTAACTCGGTTACGTAACACCCCTCTTATATTATTCGTTCCACCTAATCCTTCAGAGTAAGTTTGTCTTATATAATAAGTGTTTATGTCTGATAAAAAATAAAATGGAACTCTTCCGACAGGAGTAAATTGCAGTCCGATTCGTCCGGCCAAAGTCAAGTGTTCTTTCCAAAGCGGTTGATAATAACAGACGTTCAGAGTTGTTCTTATAAAAGAGTATCCGTTTTTACTTGTCCAGTCCGGAGAAAAAGCAAAGATAGCTTCTCCATATATGCCTTGCGTCGGATCAGCCTCCCTGTCCCGGGTATCGTAAACCGCTCCTGCCTTCCATTGCAAAACATTTCCGCCCTTTGCTTCATTCTGATTTATTAATCCTACTTTTATATAGCGGTTGTATAGATTATCTGCCCCGATATATTTTTTCAATGAAACAGGTTGAATCATCATTTTTTGCCAACTGATGCCTGCCATCCAGTTAAGTTGTCCGATAATTTTTCCTTGCAGACCGAAAATCATACGAATTTGTTTTCGGTCTATTTTGTAAAAAGAATCGTTATGCGTATTTGAGTAAGGTGCGCTACGACCGTTATATCCGTAAAAATCACACATATTATCCGGTAAGTATGCAACATCGAATGAGAATCTGTGATTTTTCCATAATTGGGGAGAATCGTAGAAAAACCAATAGACACCAGAACCCTTTGTGAATCGAGCGGCTTCAATACAGAATTTATGCGTGTAGTCGGGATATTTTGATCCGTCCCCGAAATTATATAGTTCACAATATATTCCGTATTGAAATCCGAGATCACTATTGTAAGCGATTTCCGGGAAAGGTGTTATATTCCATCCTTTTTTGTTTTGAGAGTTTGTTAATGAATCTTGGGGAATGGCATAAGAAATTTCCGGATATAAGATCATTACTAATCCGAAAAGTAATGTGGCGATTGATTTTAAAATACGCACAGACAGTTTGTTCATGTGGCGAAAATACAAATATTTTTTCTATCGAATGTCTTTTTTTTAATAAATGAGAAAATGAAATATGAAACTGAGCTTGTGTATTTAGTAGTCGTTACTGAAAGTGTTGAAATAAATCGGGATAGTGTCATTTTGAAACATATTTACTTTAATTCGTTAAAAAAATGTTGTTTGCATATATGTTTTGTGTCAATATGAAATTAATAAACAGAATGTATTGTCATTTTGATTAATTTTATTCTGTATTTATGTCTGAATGAAATATTTTTGCATAAAAATCTTTCATAATGTTTAAAACAAAATGGGTATGCAAAAACGTTGGATTATTTTATTTGTAGCTTTATTAAGCGTTAGTTTTTTAGGATTATTTTATTCGGGTCATGAAGGGGTGTTTACAGATATAGATCCTAATTTGAATTTTGCTGATATCGCATGGATGATTACTGCAACTATTTTTGTTTTGATGATGACACCGGGACTCTCTTTCTTTTATGGAGGAATGGTTCGGACTAAAAATGTCATATCTACGATGTTGCAGAGTTTTATTGCTATGGGAGTGATTAGTGTTATCTGGGTAGTCGTGGGCTTTAGTTTAGCTTTTGGCGAAGATATCGGGCATTTTATAGGAAATCCGGGAACATTTTTTATGTTTGTGAATGTTGGTGGAGCTACAGATAAGTTATTAGCACCGACGATACCATTAGCATTATATGCTTTGTTTCAAATGAAGTTTGCCATTATTACTCCGTCATTGATAACCGGCTCATTTGCCGAACGCGTTCGTTTTTCCGGCTATCTGGTATTTATGATTTTGTTCTGTATATTCGTGTATTGTCCTTTGGCTCATTGGACTTGGCATCCCGACGGTTTCCTTCGCCAAATGGGGGTTCTCGATTTTGCCGGTGGAATTGTAGTTCATGCTTCTTCCGGGGTTGCGGCTTTGGCCGGAGCTATATTTTTAGGGAAAAGAAAAGAATCGGGGCAGCCGGCTAATATTCCATTTGTATTATTGGGAGCAGCTATGCTTTGGTTGGGATGGTTCGGTTTTAATGCAGGGTCTTCTTTAGCGGCTAATGCTGTAGCTGTAAAAGCATTCTTAAATACGAATACGGCATCGGCAACAGCGATGATGACTTGGGTTGTATTTGATTGCTTGAGGGGACGTAAACCTTCTGCAATGGGAGCTGCTATCGGAGCGGTAGTGGGATTGGTTGCCATAACACCTTCGGCCGGGTATGTGACTGTCGGAGAAAGCATATTTATTGCTTTAGTTGTGACAATTATATGCAATATGGCTGTTTCTTGGAAAAATAAGAAAAATTCTTTTGATGATGCTTTGGATGTATTTCCTACACATGGTGTAGGAGGAATTGTCGGAACTATTATGACCGGAATCTTTGTATATAATGCGGCTGAAAATATTACTTATTGGCAAAATCTTTTAAATCATATAATAGCGGTAGTGATAGTTTGCGGATATACATTTATTGTAACATATGCTTTGTATTGGATTACGGATAAAATGATCCCGATGCGTGTATCTGAAAAGAGCGAGGAGATCGGATTGGATATGAGTCAGCATGATGAGCGATACGGGATTGAAACAAATAGAGAGTTGGCTGAATATTTTGATCATGGTGTAGATACAAAATCTTGATTGAAAGGCTCTTAGTAGTTTTGGTTTAAAAAGCGGTTATTTATCAAGAAAACCGCTTTTTTGTTTTTCAGCGACGCCTTTGAGTAAGAATAGGTTGAAAGATAAAATATGAAATTATCGCTGATTATTTATGGTAGGTCAAATAACTATTTATAGTTTAATTACTATATCTTTGTTGAGACAATTTATAATTTGGATCAGGTATTAGTTGAGTGTGAAGTGGCTTTAATGCTTTTAAACTTTAAGATACTGAGAATCGGTAAATTATTTTATCATAACCGGAACAGACAAATAATTCTAATGATTTGAAAATATGATAGTGAAAAAAGAGAATTACATTTTGCGGCCGTGGCGGGAGTCAGACTGTAATTCTTTAGCATATTATGCTAACAATATCCGTATATGGAATAATCTTCGTGATTCATTTCCTCACCCATACACCTTAGACGATGCAGATGCTTTTATCAAGATGGCTTCGGTCGAGCCTTATTCTCAATTTGCAATTGAGGTTTCCGGCCGGGCAGTAGGAGGTATCGGGTTTATTCGGCAAAATGATATCGAACGGCTTAATGCAGAGATCGGATATTGGATTGGAGAACCGTTTCAGGGGTTGGGTATTGTATCGGATGCTCTGTCAGAATTGATAAGTTATATATTTACCGAAACAGACTTGATTCGTTTATATGCATTAACCTTTGACTTCAATGAAAAGTCGATGCGGGTATTGATGCGAAATGGTTTTAAGCAGCTTGCCGTTATGCATCGTATGGGAATTAAAAACGGCAAGATTATGGATATGCATTATTATGAATTGTTGAAGCCGTATTGAGTTATCGTTATATGAAAACCATGAATTCGATTAAAGAAATATTCCGGATTGGGGCAGGGCCTTCGAGTAGCCATACTATGGGACCTCAACGGGCTGCAAAAATTTTTTTAGAACGTAACCCCCGAAGTGCTTCTTTCAAAGTTTCCTTATTCGGAAGTCTTGCTGCGACAGGTAAAGGTCATTTGACCGACAAGGCAATTTTAGAAGTTTTAGAACCTCATGCTCCTGTACAGATTGAATGGTTGCCGAAGATGTTTCTTCCTTTTCATCCGAATGCCATGACTTTTTGTGCTATAAGTCTGGAAAACGAAGTTCTGGACACTTGGACTGTATATAGTATAGGCGGAGGTGCATTATCAGAAGAAAATCGTCCGCCTATCGGGGAAATTTCCGATGTTTACGACATGTCTCATTTAAGTGATATTTTAAAATGGTGTGAGCATTCGGGGAAAAGTTATTGGGAATATGTAGCGGAGAGAGAAAGTTCGGATGTATGGGACTATTTGTCTGAAGTATGGAAAAATATGAAAGAGTGTATCCGGAGAGGATTAGACACGGAAGGTGTTTTGCCCGGTCCGTTAAATCTCCGACGGAAGGCTGCCGATTATTTTATTCAGGCTGGAGGATATAAAGAGGCTTTGAGAGATCGCGGATTGGTTTTTGCTTATGCTTTGGCTGTTAGTGAAGAAAATGCTTCGGGACACACGATTGTAACTGCACCGACTTGCGGAGCGTGCGGAGTTTTACCTGCTGTTTTATATCATTTACAGACAAATCGGGGATTTAGTGACACGCGTATTTACCGGGCTTTGGCTACTGCCGGATTGATCGGAAATATAGTAAAAACAAATGCCTCTATCTTGGGTGCGGAGGTCGGCTGTCAAGGTGAAGTAGGAGTTGCTTGCGCTATGGCTGCAGGTGCTGCTACTCAACTGTTGGGAGGAAGCCCCGCTCAGATAGAATATGCGGCAGAGATGGGGTTGGAGCATCATTTAGGGATGACTTGTGATCCGGTTTGCGGGCTGGTGCAGATTCCTTGTATCGAGCGGAATGCTTATGCTGCGGCGAGAGCTTTGGATTCTCATTTATATGCATCTTTTTCTGATGGAATACATAGGGTTTCATTTGATAAAGTCGTAGAGGTGATGAGGCAGACGGGGCATGATCTACCTTCATTATATAAAGAGACCGGAGAAGGCGGATTGGCCAAAGATTATACTCAGTCCAATTAAAGAATTGATGCACGATTATTTTTTGTACATTTGTTAGGTTTTAATTATCGGGATATGTTGAGTTTGTTATTGATTTTATTAAATATATATGTGGGAATTTCCCCGAATTACGAACCTGTATCTACTAATTTCAAAATCGATCCGCCTTTACACGGAGCTATGTATTTAAGCGGAAACTTCGGAGAGTTAAGGAATAATCATTTCCATTCGGGTTTGGATATAAAAGCTCAGTCTGGAACAGCGGTGTATGCTGTCGAAGACGGTTTTGTTTCTCGAATAAGTGTTTCTCCGTACGGATATGGTCTTGCTGTATATATCGACCATCCCCGAATAGGTGTAACCACCGTGTACGGACATTTAGATCGTTTTGCTCCATTTATAGATAGTGTAGTAAAAAAACAGCAATATGCACAAGAATGTTTTTCTGTCAATCTTTTTTTGAAAAAAGATGAGGTTAAGGTCAGAAAGGGACAAGTAATCGCATATAGTGGAAATACCGGTAGTTCGGGAGGACCGCATTTGCATTTTGAAATAAGGGAAACAAAATCGGAATATTTGTTAGATCCTATGCCTTTTCTCAAAACATACCTGAAAGATACTCGTCCACCTCAAATTCGTTCTGTCGCTGTTTATCCTATAACAGGAATTGTAAATAACGGATATGTTCGTAAGGATTTTTCCGTTATTCGTCAGAAGAACGGAATTGTGACTCTTTCATCTCCGGTAACAGCATGGGGAAAAATAGTTCTTGGAGTGAAAGCTTATGATTATATGAACGAGACTTCCAATATTTACGGAGTTTATTCTATTCGATTATTTGTGGATGATAAAATCGTTTATTCTTCTGCTATTGAACGCTTCTCTTTTGATAAAAGTCGGACTGTAAACTCATTTATCGATTATGAAGATTGGGTAAAACGACGGTCTTTTATAATGCGTTCTTATGTGGCTATGGGAAATTATCTGCCTGTTTATAAGGATATTGTTGATCAAGGTGTGATTACGATCGATCAGGAACGAGTTTATAAAATTCGTTATGAGTTGAGAGACCGACATGGAAATTTGACGATATGTACATTTTCAATAAACGGAAAAAAGAAAAATATTCCGGTGGATAATCCCTCCGATAATGTTTGTGTGTATAATCAGGACAATTTCATCAATAAACATGGAGTTTCATTATTTATTCCCAAAGGGGCTCTTTATGAAAATATTCAATTGAAATGTTCTCGGAATAACGACAATTCCTATGTCGTAGGGCAAGAATGCGTGCCTTTGCATTTATATTGCAATTTAAAAATCAAAATACCCTCAGATACTCTTAATAATAAAAAACAATACTATTTAGCCCGAGTATTCGGGAATAAAGAGATACCTTATACCGGTACATATATGAATGGGTATTTAGAAGTTAAAGTAAGAGAATTAGGAACATTTGTTGTTAAATCAGACACCATAAATCCTGTAATTACACCTATGTCTCCTGCTCAATGGGGAAATAGGGGAAAGATTCGTATCAGAATAGGAGATAAACATACTGGAATCGAGTCTTACAGAGGTGAAATTGACGGTAAATTTGCACTTTTTGAGATGGATGGTAAGACTGCAATATTAAGTTGTAAGCTCGATTCGGAGCATATCAAAAGGAATAGAAAACATCATTTGAGACTTACAGTTACTGATCGATGTGGAAATCAAGCAGTTTATGAGAATTCGTTTTATTGGTAAATACCTAACACATATTTTTATGAAAAAATTTATCTTATTGTGTACATTTTGTTGGGGAATGCTCGTTCCCGGAGTACGAGCATGTACAAGTTTTTTGGCTGGTAGGAATGCCACAACCGATGGTTCGACATTTATAACATACGCGGCAGATTCCCATACATTGTATGGAGCTTTAAAATTTATTCCGGCAGCAAGACATCCCAAAAACAGCACTATGGAAATCAGGGAGTGGGATACGAATAAAATATTAGGTCGCATTCCGCAAGTCGAATATACTTATAAAGTGGTCGGTAATATGAATGAACATCAGTTGTCTATAACCGAATCTACGTGGGGTGGGAGGCCTGAGCTTGTAGATACTACAGGTATAATCGATTATGGCAGTTTGATGTATATCGCTTTACAACGGGCTAAAACAGCGAGAGAAGCGATTACGGTTATGACCGATCTGGTTGATGAATATGGTTATTATAGTTCAGGAGAATCTTTTTCTATTGCTGATCCTGAGGAGGTGTGGATTATGGAGATGATTGGAAAAGGTCATCAAAATCAAGGTGCTGTATGGGTCGCTGTACGTATTCCTGATGATTGTATTGCCGCACATGCTAATCAGTCCCGTATTCATAAGTTTCCGTTAGATGACAAAGAAAATTGTTTATATTCTCCTGATGTCATATCGTTTGCCCGGGAAAAGGGTTATTTCAATGGTCTGAATAAAGATTTCAGTTTTGCTGATGCTTATGCTCCTGCAGATTTTGGAGCATTGAGAGGATGTGAGGCAAGAGTATGGAGCTTTTACAATCGATTCAATAGCTCTATGGGTAAATATTTATCATATTTGAATGGTGAATCTAAAGAATATTTGCCGCTTTATGTAAAACCTGATCGGAAATTGTCGGTACAGGATATGAAAGATGCCATGCGCGATCATTTTGAAGGTACTCCTTTTGACATGACCCAAGATGTAGGTGCTGGGCCGTTTAAGTGTCCTTATAGATTTCGGCCTATGACTTTTAAAGTGGATAGTGTAGAATATACCAATGAACGGGCTACAGCAACACAACAGACTGCCTTTACATTGGTTGCTCAGATGCGGTCTTGGTTGCCGAATGCAATCGGCGGAGTATTATGGTTTGGGGTAGATGATGCGAATACTTGTATTTATGTACCCTTGTATGCTTGTTTGAATGAAGTTCCGGAATGTTATAGCGAATCGAACGGAAGCATGTATGATTTGTCTTGGACTTCTGCATTTTGGGTACATAATTGGGTTGCTAATATGGCTTATTCTCGTTATAACCAGATGATAGAAGATATACGTCCTGTACAAAAGAATATAGAAATGGCATTTAATACTCAGCAGCCTGTTGTTGAAAAGGTTGCTAATGATTTGTATCGTAACGATCCTGTAGCGGCAATTCGCTTTTTGAATGCTTATAGTATGGCTCAGGCTCAACAAACGACTGTCCGGTGGAAAAAGTTGGGAGAGTTTTTGTTGGTTAAATATTTAGATGGAAATCGGAAGAAAGAGAATGGTGGACATTTTTTAGAGAATGGGTACGGTTTGCCTGCTGATCCTGATTTCCCGGGATACTCCGAAGAGTATTATCGGGCGGTCGCTAAAGATGCCGGAGACCGATTGAAAGTCGCTTTTTAAAAGATAAAAATTTAAACTGTCTCTAAAACTATTTTGCCTTATATCTCTATATCGGTAAAAACTTTTTTGTATATTTGTGTATTATAGATGTTGTGAAATTTTTCTAAAAAAGAGAATTGTATGGAAAATGAAGCCTTATTGAAAGAAGTAACTGCGAAAGCTCAGACTTGGCTGGGAGACGGATATGATGAAGCTACTAAAGCCGAAGTAAGAAGAATGCTTGACAATGATGATAAGACAGAACTGATAGAATCATTTTATAAAGATTTGGAATTCGGTACTGGCGGATTGCGTGGGATAATGGGTGCTGGAACAAACCGGATGAATATATATACGGTAGGTGCTGCGACACAGGGATTATCTAATTATCTGAAAAAAGAATTTGCCGATTTATCTGAAATAAAAGTTGTGATTGGCCATGATTGTCGCAATAATAGTCGTTTGTTTGCAGAGATTTCTGCAGATATTTTTTCTGCCAACGGAATTAAGGTGTATCTATTCGAATCGTTGAGACCTACACCCGAGATGTCTTTTGCTATAAGAGCATTAGGATGCCAAAGCGGTATTATACTGACAGCATCTCACAATCCGAAAGAATACAATGGATACAAGGCGTATTGGAATGATGGAGCTCAAATGATCTCTCCGCACGATAAGAATACGATTGCGGAAGTAAATAAGATTCGTTCGATTGCCGATATCAAGTTTAAAGGAAATCCCGCTTTGATCGAAATAATCGGAGAAGAGGTAGATAAGCTTTTCCTTGATAAAATTAAAACTTTGTCATTGAGTCCTGATGCTATCGAACGGCACAAAGACATGAAAATTGTTTATACGCCTATACACGGTACAGGTGTAAAATTAGTTCCGGCATCATTGAAAAATTTTGGATTTACGAATATTATTCATGTCCCGGAACAGGATGTTGTCAGCGGGGATTTTCCGACAGTAGTTTCTCCGAATCCCGAAGAACCGGCAGCTTTGGATATGGCTATACGCAAGGGTATCGAAGTGGATGCAGATATTGTTATGGCTTCAGATCCTGATGCCGATCGTATCGGTATAGCAGTAAAGAATGATAAAGGGGAATTTGTTCTTGTAAATGGAAATCAGATTGTTATGATTTTACTTAATTATTTGATGACCAAATATAAAGAATTAGGTAGACTTACAGGAAACGAATATATCGTGAAAACTATTGTAACGACCGAGTTGATAAAAACAATTGCTGATCGTAATAATATCACTTGCTATGATTGTTATACCGGGTTTAAATGGATTGCATCTGTAATCCGTGAGTTGGAAGGAAAGAAGAAATATATCGGTGGAGGAGAGGAAAGCTACGGCTTTTTGGCTGAGGATTTTGCTCGGGATAAAGATGCTGTATCTGCAATTTCTTTGATGGCGGAGGTTGCAGCTTGGGCAAAAGATAATGGCAAGACTGTATATGAAATGTTACAAGATATTTATTTGACTTACGGTTTCTCTAAAGAAAAAGGTATTTCTGTAGTTCGTAAGGGAAAATCGGGGGCTGAAGAAATCGAAGCGATGATGAAGAATTTCAGGAATAATCCGATGACAGAGATTGCCGGTTCGAAAGTTATTCTTACAAAAGACTTTTCTACTTTAGTTGCTAATGATTTAGTGGAGAACGAAAAGTACACTTTAGATATGCCGACTACATCGAATGTGTTACAGTACTTTACAGAAGACGGAACTAAAGTTTCTATACGTCCTTCAGGAACAGAGCCTAAAATAAAATTCTATATAGAAGTAAAAGGTGAATTGCAATCTCGTGAAGATTATGATAAAGTCAATGAATTGGCAAATCAGAAAATAGAAGCCGTAAAAGCTTCTCTTGGAATTTGATATAGGTAAAAAATGATATAAAGAGGATTATAGAAAAATCAAATTTTTCTATAATCCTCTTTTCTATATCTTTCGATAAGCTTTGGGAGAGATACCTGTATGTTGTTTAAAATATTTTCCGAAAAAAGATTGATTGGCAAAATTCAGTTCTACCGAAATTTCTTGAATTGTCATGTTGCTTGATTTAAGTAATGCTTTAGCTGCTAAAATGACCTGTTCATCGATCCACTCTCCAGCAGATTTTCCACTTATCTCTTTAATTACACAAGACAAGTATTTAGGAGTCAAATATAGTTTGTCGGCGTAAAAGGTTACTGAGCGTTGTTGTTTATAATGCATGGCGACTGTTTTTAAAAAAGATTCGAATACTTCCGTTTTTCTGGATTTTCGTATCGATTTCTCTGGAATTTTTTTCTTGGTAATATTGGCAATTTCATAAAATAAAGATTTCAATAATATGCGTATAATTTCTTTGCGATAAATATTTTCTGTTTCTTTTACCTTGTTTCGCAAAAAAGAATGATATTCTTTCAGACACTTTATTTCATTCGGGTTAAGTGTAGTTTTAGGGGATTCTTTTGCATAAAAAAATACGGATAGCATATCTTCTGTGTTGGGGAGAATCTCGTTACTGAAATTTTTTGATACAACTATAAATAATCCCGAAACATCATCGCTTTTTTCACATAACATGACGATTTGATTCGGCATGAGCAGGATCATGTCATTCGGACATATATTATATTCATCCAGATTAATTGTTATTTTACAGTTCCCTTTCAAACAAAGTGCGAAAACAGTCGTTTCGATGATCGAAGGGTAGTTGAACAGCGGAATATTGTTGATGTTATCCAATATAGCGAAGTCCGTATCTATAAGATCGATCGTATTGTAGTTTTTTACGGATGATAAATCTATTTTAGGAACAGATATATGATTCATAATATTCTAATTTATGACATAAACGTATATATTTTTTTTAAATAATAGGCTGTTTATTCTTTATTAAATGACTTATAGAACAGTTATAACGCGAAATAGAACTTTAGAGGGAAATATTGAACCGGATAAATGTGATAAAATAAAATTGGAAAAAAGGCCGAAAGTAATTTAATTGCTTCTTTTTTTTGAATAATAATAAAATAATTATGGGCAAAATATAAAGAAAATAATGTTTTTATTTGTATAAAATTTATATAGATAATGTCATTGCTTAAAATCAAGTGATTATATTGAAAATTTAATAATAGGATGTAATAGAAATGACGATTTGTTATGCT
Source organism: uncultured Coprobacter sp. (assembly GCF_947855755.1). Taxonomy (NCBI): domain Bacteria; kingdom Pseudomonadati; phylum Bacteroidota; class Bacteroidia; order Bacteroidales; family Barnesiellaceae; genus Coprobacter; species uncultured Coprobacter sp. The sequence goes on along the minus strand of NZ_CANUAR010000029.1, from coordinate 16,946 downwards.
TGTTCTTTTGAAAAGGATTCGAAAAAGATAATATTATGAGAGATTCTTTGTTAATAAGATTATTATTGATTGTGGTTTTCGGAATAGTTCTTATCCCCGAAGCCATAGCTCGAAAAAAGAAGAAAATAGATGCAGAAACTGTTCCGATAACGTTATATTTAAACAAAATCACTTCGGAATCGAAAAGTTCGATTGTGAAAGGTTATCTGCGATCGGCAATAGTGAATGATCCGACTTTTTTTGAGGTGAGTGAAACTCCCCAAGGAGAGAGAATCCGGTATATCAGCGAAGATATTGATTCGCTAATAGTTATGGATAAACTTAAATATGTAAAGCGAAAATGTAAAAATATCGGTTTTATGGCTGGAAAACCGAAAATCCGTTGGGTTAGGATTGAATATGAAGGAAATGGTATTGATGTATATTCTGCATTTTTTGTTATTCAAAATAGAGTAAATAATATAACTACTGTTAGCAGAGAAATGTATTATTATTTCAGTATTGATAAAGATATTGCAATATTTACATCCCGTCAATATCTATCTGCGCCCTATGTAATTGGCACACCGGCAGTGAATAGAACACAAATGGCATATTATTTCTGCAAAATTTATGATTATCCTGAATTTGCATTACGTATTAAGGCAAAAGAATTTGAAGATATGATGAGTGTCGTAAAAAGCTGGGAAACGGAATATGGTGACCGTCCGGTAAAAAGAGTAGCTGGAAAAATTGAAAATGATCAGCTTGGCGTTCAAAATTCTGTTACAGCTGTTAGCGGAACTGAGTCGGCTTCATGGAAAAGAGTGAAGAATGAAGTCGTGTTTCCCCAATATATGAGAACTATACAAATAGGAATTGCTCCGGATATCGCTCCTTGGTCGCGAAAAATCAAACATAGAGGAAATGGTTATAAAATAGACATTCCTCCCATCGGTATTTATTCAGATATTTGTTTCCTTGATTTCAGTAAGTTTGGGAGCATCGGGTATTTGTTCGGAGCTACTTATAGCAAATATAGTTATAATTGGGAATGGGATAATGGTTATGGTCCAAAGACAAAGGCAACATCTTGTAATAGATTTGATATTTGTGCCGGGTTAAGTTGGCATTTAACTCTTTGTCACAACTTTGAGTTCTATGCACGTTTGATGATGGACTTGAATATGACCGGAAATCGAACAATTGATTGCGAAAGTGGTGAAAAAATGATTGCTGAGAGTAATATGGATACGAGTGTCAGTGGCATTGCAACCGCAGGTTTACGTTATTACTTTTGTAAAAAAGTAGGCGTGTATGTAGAGAGTGGTTATGACATCGGCTATGTTTCCGGTGGATTTTCTTTTCGGTTTTAAATAGTAAAAATATCAAATTATGAAAAAGTTCTTTACAGTATTGAGTTGTGTTATGGCTCTTTCTTTTTTGTCAGTTGGTTGTTCGAAAGATGATGATGAAGATGGGGGCGGGGATGTTGAGGTTACAACCGGAATGACATGGGAGAAGTTGGTCGAGAAATATCCGTTTATGGGAAATTTCCCGAAGTATGAAGGCGATATAGAATTGCATCAGTATAATAAAACATTCGGTTTAGAAAGTGTTGCTTTTTTCGATTATAAATGTGATGCGTCTATGGCTACGGAATATTATGCAAAACTCGCCTCTGAAAATTTTGTTGTGAATCCTGATGCAGAAGGCATTTATACAAAGACGGTTAATGATTATGAGCTGATTTTTACAGGTTCACATGCTGCCGGCAATTTTGGTATGGTCTTTTCTTGTCAACCGGTAGAGTAATGTTAGGATGATATTAATACAATCCAAAAAGACATTCTCATCGAATGAGACTCGATGAGAATGTCTTTTATCGATAATGCAAAAATGCTGGATTATTCGTTGAGAATACCATCACGCTGCATCAATGCTTTTATTGAGGGTTCATGCCCGCGGAAACGTTTGTACAATTCCACCGGATCTTCCGCGCCTCCTTTTTCGAGAATGTTTTTTCTAAAAGATTCTGCAATTTCTCGGCTGAAGATGCCTTTTTCTTTAAATAAGGAAAATGCGTCTGCATCAAGAACTTCAGCCCATTTATATCCGTAATATCCGGCAGCATAACCTCCCGAAAAAATATGCCCGAATTGATTGCTCATCCCAGTTCCATCAACAGTCGGTAACAATTGAGTCGGAGTCATAGCTTTTTGTTCAAATTCCGTAACATTTTCGATGGAATCGGTTTGTGTGTACCAAGCCATATCGAGAAATCCGAAAGATAATTGACGCAAACAGAGATAAGCCGCATTATATTGTCTTGATTTTTTTATCTTTTCAATTAGTTTTGCCGGCATTTTTTTCCCTGTTTCATAATGAGAGGCAAATGTGTCGAGAAACTCTTTTTCGGAAAGCCAGTTTTCCATAATCTGAGAAGGCAGCTCTACAAAATCACGGAATACATTTGTTCCGGAAAGAGATGCATAAGTTGAGTTTGCCAATAAACCGTGTAGAGAATGACCGAATTCATGCAAAAAGGTTTCGACCTCCCCATAAGTCAATAATGCCGGTTTGTCAGCTGTCGGACGAGTGAAATTCATAACGATAGTAATATGGGGGCGGCTGTCATTTCCATTCTCGTCTTTCCATTGTCCTTTATATTCGGTCATCCATGCACCACCTCTTTTAGTTGCTCGAGGATGAAAATCTGTATACAATACGCCTACATATTTATTATTTGCATCAAAAACTTCAAAAGCTTCAACTTCCGGATGATATACGGGAATTTTATTGTTCTTCTTAAATTTGAGACCGTATAAACGTGTCGCTAAACCGAATACACCTTTTTTTACTCGATTCAATTCGAAATAAGGTTTCAGCATCTCATCGTTAAGATCGTATTTGGCATTTTTTAATTTATCTGAGTAGTAAGACCAATCCCATGGCATCAGATCGAAGTTTTTCCCTTCCATACCGATCGCAAAACCTTTTACTTCTCGAACTTCTTGTAAAGCTTCAGGTTTGTATGCTTCTAATAATTGGTTTAGCAAGTTGTATACATTTCGGCTATTTTTTGCCATGCGGCGTTCCAATGTATATTCTGCGTAATTGTCTTTCCCCATCAATTTGGCGATTTCCATCCTGACTTCAGCAATACGTTTCACAATTTGTGTATTGTCGAACTCTCCGGTCTGACAGCGTGAGTTGTATGCCCGATACATTTTTTCTCTCAAATCCCGACGTGCCGAATATTGCATAAACGGGACATAGCTTGGATAAGAAAGGTCGAAAAGGAATCCTTTTTTTCCCTTATTTTGAGCCATTAGTGCTGCTGCATCTATTGCGCTTTGAGGAAGCCCTTCCAATTCTTCAGGCTTAGTCAACAGCATTTCGAAACTGTTTGTTGCTTTAAGCAGATTTTGTCCGAATGTCAAAGTCAATTGATTTAGCTCGGTCGTAAGTTTACGGTATTTTTCCCGATTTTCGCCTTTCAGATTAGCACCTTTGCGTACCATGCTTTCATAAGTATCGTTCAATAGAGCCGATTGTTCGGGAGATAAATCAAGCTCTCCTTTTTTGTCGTAAACGAATTTGACTCGTTCGAATAATTTTTCGTTCAGATTGATATTGTTACCGTGTTCTGAGAGAATAGGCGAGATTTTTTGAGAAATAGCCATCATCTCATCGTTGCCTTCGGCTTCGGAAACAGCAAAAAATATGGTTGATACTTTGTTCAACAAACTTCCTGACCGTTCCAATGCCTCTATTGTGTTCTCAAACGTAGGTGTAGAACGTTGATTGACAATTGCATCTACTTCTTTTTGGTGTTGACGGATACCTTCTTGAAACGCAGGTTCGTAATCTGTTGTTTTGATTTTGTCGAATGGTGCGGTTTCTCGGGGTGTTTTAAATTTCCCGAAAAAAGGGTTTGCAGCTTGAGTCATATATAAAGTTATTGTTAGAAAAACTATAAATATAAATATTTTTCTCATGAGAAAAGTTTTTATTAAGGTTGACAAAGTTCTCAAATAATTGATACTTTAACATAAAAGAGCTATTAATTTATATTAATTAAAAAGTAAAAATTCTCTTTGCAAGTATGTTTTTTCCTCTTTTAGCATACATTTGTGTCGGGTATAACATAGAAAATAAAAAATCATGAAACAACGATTACTTTTTTTACTCAAAATATATTTGTGGTTCATACTCATGTTTATGTTGCAAAAACCACTATTCATGCTTTTCCATTATGATTTATTCGATAAAGCCTCTTTTATGGACTGGATACAGGTTATGTATCACGGTCTTCCTCTCGATATTTCGGTTGCAAGCTATATTTTAGTGTTGCCGGTATTTGTAGCTTTGGTGACAGTATGGATACAAGGATTATGGGCGGAGTGGTTTTATAAAGGGTATTTTGCATTGATTATAGCTATTTTATCGCTCATTTTTATTTCTGATATAGAATTATATACTTATTGGGGATTTAGGATGGATGCGACTCCGTTGTTTTATTTGAAGTCTCCTGCCGATGCTATGGCGAGTATTCCGTTTTGGGTTTTGATTTTAGGAATTATAGGTATCATTTTATATTTTACGATTTTTTGGTATCCTTTGAATCGTTGGTTTGTGAAAGGTTCTGGGAAATGGAAATTCTGTAAACGTCGCATCAGATCGACATGTTGGTTTTTATTGTTGCTCGGTTTGTTGTTTATCCCGATTCGTGGAGGCGTTTCGGTCTCAACGATTAATGTAGGAAGGGTATATTACAGTGATAATATGTTGTTTAATCATGCAGCAATAAATCCGGCTTTCAGTTTGCTGGCATCTTTGTCTAAAGGACAAGATTTTAAACAGCAGTATCGTTTTATGGATGCAGATAAAGCAGATCAAGAATTTTCAAAGATGACACACAGTCGACTTTATTTCCCTGAAAATGACACTGCTCGCTGGATTAATCGTGAACGCCCGGATATTTTGTTGATTATATTAGAAAGTTTTTCTGGTACAGCAATGGAGAAACTGGGTGGGGTTTCGGGAGTGATGCCGAATCTTACCCGTTTGGCGGAAGAAGGAATATTTTTTACAAACTTTTATGCGAATAGTTTTAGAACCGATAGAGGTCTTGTTTCGATTTTAAGCGGATATCCTGCACAACCGACAACATCTATTATGAAATATCCCGTTAAGTCTCAATCTCTGCCTGCTATATCCAAATCATTGCGAAAAGAAGGTTATGATATACAATTCCTTTATGGGGGAGATGCAGATTTTACAAATATGCGTTCTTATTTTATTTCTTCAGGATTTCAAAGTATAGTATCCGATAAAGATTTCCCTGTTAGTGATTTATTATCGAAATGGGGGGCGAATGATGGCACGACTTTTACTCGTTTCGGTGAGTTGATACAAAATCAACAGAAGCATCCTTTTATGAAAGTTTTTCTGACACTGAGCAGTCATGAACCCTTTGATGTTCCGTATCATCATTTCGATGATCCTTATCTTAATTCAGTAGCTTATACCGATAGTTGCCTCGGGGCATTTATCGATCAATTCCGTCAGACTCCACAATGGAATAACACTTTAATTATTTTAGTGCCTGATCATGCTATGCGTTATCCTGCCGGAGTTCAAGAACCGGATATTATCCGACATCATATCCCTATGGTCTGGTGTGGTGGAGTGGTGAATAATCCTAAAGAGGTAAGTGATTATAGTTCGCAGATCGATATTGCTGCCACCCTTTTGGGACAGATGAATATAGACTATTCAGATTTTAAATTCAGTAAAAATATTGCTGATACTACTCAATATAAATTCGCTTATTATACTTTCAAGGACGGATTCGGCTATCTGGATTCTGATGCTAAAGTCATATATGATAATGAAGCGGGGAAAGTAATTTTTTCAGAAGGAGATACTACCGGAAGTAAAGAGAACGCAGGTAAGGCATTTCTACAAAAGTTATATGATGATTTAGGTAGCCGATAATCTCCAGCGGAGGAGATTATCGGTTTAAGGAATACATGAGCTGGTCGATTAGCAACGGAATATCATTGGCAGATATGCCTGCTTGTATCAAATATTTGACATCTTGCCTGAAATTATTAAGGAACGATTCCACATTTCCTTTATCGTTCTCTATGCTTTCTCTGTATAATTCTATCGTCTTACTCAGATTTTTAAGAACAAATTCTATATGTCCGGCATTCATATAATCGATAGGGGTCGGTTTATTATTCAGTATTTTTTCGTAATAACGCCGGGCTTGTTCTTGTTTTCCCGCCAAAAAAGAACACCATGCTATAGCCCTCCATGCTTTGGTGCTTTTGGGGTCTAAATAATCGACTTTAAAATAATATTTCAAAGCTTCATCATAATTCTCTTGTTCGAAATAGCAATGTCCGATATTCATCTCTATCGATAAATTATCAGGTTTCATTTGTTCTATTCTCAAGTAGTATTCTAATGCGGCTTCCGGTTTTTTCAATGTTCTGTAACAAGAGGCAATTCTTCTTAATGTCCATAAGCTATCGGGATATATCATTTCAGCCTTTAAATATGCGTCTAAAGCTTTGCTATATTGTCCGGACATTTGTAAACAATATCCGACCTTTTGATATAGTTCACTGTCTGATCGATGGCTTTGTAGCAATTTATTGAACATTATCAGGGCATCGGCATAATATTCTTTCCGGAAATAAAATTCTCCGATCAATCTTAATGTGTTGTCATCCGAAAATATGGATTGTAAGAATGAAACCTGAAACAAGTCTATATGTGATGCAAACGGATCAGAAAATTCAGACCGGAAAGATGAAAGTTTGAAAAATCTATATAAATCTTGTAAGTATTGGTTCGATATATTTTTACCTATTTCATCAGCGTTTAGGGTGAGTCTGTCCTTTTCTATATTTTGCATCTCGATACCTTCGGCATTAAATTGGGAGGTCATCATACCTCTTTGTGCTTCCGGAACTTGTGTGAGACTGAGACAAAAAGAGTATTTGTCGGAATTACACAGAAAGTGAGACAGGCTGATGAGTTTTTTGAAATTATTATCTTTATCTCCTTGAGTGAAAACATTGGTCAGTGCTGTATATTTGGTATTAAACGGGCGAAACCAGTTCGCTGCTTCTTTGAAAAACGGGAAACTTTTGAGCCCTGAAAAAGTACTCATAAAAACATCAGCCCCTTCTAACTGCAAATCATTCAATTCTTTAAGTTTATCTGCGATTCCTGATTGCTCCAAAATCTCCTGCCATTCCGGGTTTTTATCTAAAGAATTCATATCATTCATTAACTCGTCTTGTTTCATTTTTTTATAGATAGACGGACTTATTTTCATCATTTCAGGAAGCAACTCTTCTGTAAATTTTCGAGAAATTCGTTCAGTCTCGCGACTTTTTATGAATTGTAGGAAAATCGTTCGTGTATCCTTGCAAAACCGGTCGTTTTCTTTACAAGCTTCAATTCTTGCCAATAAATAAGGAGAACGTTCTATTCTTGTTTTATATATATACATAAGAATTAGGACTCCGCATAAAGCTCTTTGGCGTATTTCTTCATTGCCTGATTGTTCATAAACGTCTAACAGGATTGCCAATTTTTGTTCGTCATACCGATGCAGTAGATTTAAAGTAAGTGCCGAAACGATTAAACAAGTCGTTTCGACAGGAAAATGTTCTGGAGATAATCCTTCACGTAAAGCCGAGTAATCCCATTCGGTTGCCGGATAGTTGCACCAGATTCTGGTTACAAGTTCCTCTTCAGCCTTTTCTACTTGCTTTCTAAGTTCAGTCTGTATCTGGACATTATTTTCTATATCGCTTAACAAGTCGTTTAAAGACAAATTATTGATAGCGGTGTCTAATACATCCGATTGTTGTTGAATACTCATTTCCGGATGTAGCTGAAAATATCTTTTCTTAGAGTAATAAAAACCGGATGATTCTTTCTCGAGTAATGATTCGGTAACTTTATCGGTTAATGAGAATAAAGAGGTAATCAAGCTTTTATATACCTGTTCTCGTTCAGGGTCTTCGATACCTTCAAACATGTATCGGAGCATATATTTATAGGATGTTTCCAGTTCATTCAGCTTATCATTGACAGTCCAATCTTGTAATGCAGCAGACAATCCGGATAACAATCCGAATACCTTTTTTATCTGTTTTTCTGTAAGCAATCGGTAGATCTCCTGTTGGGTATTGATTATTTCTTTTACTGTCATATTTGTCATATTTTTCTGTGGCTGATAAAGATAATATCTTACTCTGTAAGTTACCAAATTTTAAAAATAAATATGTTCAAAATGTATGCCAAATTTCTATTGTAAAGTTCATATTTGTTCAAAATATTATTGAGATTATATGAAAGTGGTTTTTCTGGGGATTTTGTGTTTGTCTGAAATAAATGAGTATTAATTTAAGTTTTTTCAGAATTGGATGCTGAGCTGTTGAGGATGTAGTTTTTCTGTCGGATGTGAAACTGACAAACCGAGTAAACGAATAGGACGTCCTGATATATCGATCTCATTCAATAGCATTTTAGCTAAAGGCAGTATTTCTTCAAGATCTGTTAACGGATGATGATTGCTTATACATTTTGTCTTTTGTGAAAAGTCGCTGAATTTTACTTTTAGAGTAAGCGTATTCCCCTGAAATTTTTTGCGAGTGATACGTTCTGTCAATTCACAGGCTACATGATAAAGTTCTATAATAACGGACATTTTGCCTGTCAAGTCTCTTTCAAAAGTCGTTTCACATCCGACCGACTGTCTGGCTTTTATAGCTTCAACCGCTCTGTCGTCTATGCCATGAGCAAAATCATAAAATAAGTTCCCGTTTTTCCCGAAATGTCTGATAAGAAACTCTAAAGAACATTTTTGTAAATCAGCACCAGAATGAATTCCCAATGAATGCATTTTATTTCCGGTTGTTTTTCCTACACCCCAAAATAATTCGATGGGGAGAGAAGCGATGAATTTGATAGCTTTATCGGGATGGATGACGTAGAGTCCGTCGGGTTTTCTGTAATCGGAAGCAATCTTTGCAAGAAATTTATTATAGGAAACTCCTGCAGAGGCGGTAAGCCCCAGTGTCTCTTTTATTTGTTGTTTTATGGCTTTTGCTATATCTGTCGCCAATTCGATATTTTTTTTGTTTTCTGTAACATCAAGAAATGCTTCATCCAAAGAGAGCGGTTCTATAATATCGGTGTATTCTCTGAATACAGCATGTATTTGTCCCGATACCTCTTTGTATACGTCCATTCGTCCCGGTATGAATATGACATTCGGACAGAGTTTTCGGGCTTTAACAGAAGACATAGCTGATCGTATCCCATATTTTCGGGCTTCGTAGCTAGCCGCAGAAACGACCCCTCTGTTTTCGGGGCGGCCTACGACTAACGGTTTCCCAATATATTCAGGATGATCGCGTAACTCTATGGAAGCATAAAAAGCGTCCATATCTATATGTATTATTTTTTTATCCAAATGAAAGAAGTCCTCCTAAAATCTATTACAAAAGTACGCCTTCTTGTCCGATCATCGTATATACAGAATGTGAAAACAGTCTAATAAAATAGGATATATAGATTATCTTTGCAGTTTAAAAAAATAAAGAATTACATGAAAACTAAAATATTGGCGATTTTTGCATGTTTACTATGGGGATCGGCTTTTGCAGGAGCTAAAATAGGTTTCGAATATACGACTCCACTACATTTGTCCGGCATGCGCTTTATGCTGGCCGGGATTCTGTTAATCCCTTTTTTGATATATCAGAAAATCGATTGGATATCTAATTTAAAGGAGTGGCGTTATATGCTGTTATTTGGTTTTTTACAGACGTTTATACAGTACGGTTTCTTTTTTATGGGATTAGATAAAGTCCCGGCTGCCATATCTGCAATTATTATCGGAGGCGGACCGTTTTTTGTTGCTGTTATGGCTCATTTTACCATAGAAAATGACCGGATGTCGTTGCGTAAAATTTTAGCTATTGTTTTGGGTATGGCAGGGATCGTATTTATAAGCTTTGCTAAAGGTGGTTCTGTTCATACTGATGCATCGTTTTATTATGGAATCGTATTATTAATCATTAGTAATATCGTAGGGGCGTCAGCTAATGTTATAGTTGCAAAGAACAGGAATAAAGTTTCTCCGATTATGCTTACTGCTTTTGCTAATTTCTCCGGTGGGTTAATGCTGTACATTATATCGTTTTTTACAGAAGATTGGTTTATAAAAACTTATACGGCAGAATTTTATGTCGCTTGGATATGGTTGGCATTTATTCCGGCAGCAGGTTTTTCTATTTGGTATTCGTTGCTTAAGAAGCCTGAAATAAAGGTTTCTGAACTGAACATGTGGAAATTTATTGTACCGGTTGCCGGTGTTGTTTTAAGTTGGTTGCTTGTTCCGGGTGAATATCCTGATTTATACTCGATATTGGGTATTTTTATTATAACAGTAGCTTTGCTGATTTTACAGAAGCAGCCGAATGAAAAATGATGATGTTGTGTGTCACTAAATAATTATTCGTTTTTAATTAAGAGCTTGTTTAAAATTTTCCGATAAAAAATTATGTATCCGGACTTTTGAAAAAATACTCCCGAAACAGTTCTCAAAAATATCCATGCAAAATTTAGATAGGCTTTGGGTTAAAAAAACAATTTTTCCCATGATCCCTGCACGGCTATATGTTATATATTTTTGATATATAATATTTAGAAGTTATGGTATTTATAAAAATCAAATTGCGTCATTCGTCTGTTTCCGGAATTCCCGGAACTGTGGTTTATGTGTTGTATGAAGGTGTGAGATCTGTCCGGATTGCGACAGAGTATAAATTGTTCCCTGAAGAATGGGATGAAAAGTCTCAGTCCGTTATCCTTAGAGAAAAGCAACGGCTTTCGTATGTAATGGATGTTGATCGCCGAATAAGGAGCGATATATTTATTTTACAAAATATAATTAAATCGTTTCCTGATTATTCAGTAGAAGATATATTACAGTCGTTTCATATACATGGAAAAGACAAATTTTTTCTCGCTTTTATGGATAAACAGATAGGGTTATTAATAAAAAATGGATGTTTGGGAACAGCCCGCAATTATTTGTGTGCGAGGAATAGTTTTGCTTCGTTTCTTCATAATCAGGATATTGCAATTCATTTAATGACAGAAGATTTTATTCTTGAATATGATTCATGGTTGAAAAAACGAGGTATAACTCGGAACTCTCTCTCTTTTTATATGCGTATATTGCGTTCTGTGTATAATAAGGCTGCGACAGAAATGTTTTTTGATCCTCAAAATATATTCAAGAAAGTATATACAGGAATAGATCGAACTCGGAAAAGGGCTGTAAACGAAAATATTATTGTTCGTTTGAATAATTTGAATCTGTCCGAGCATAAAACTTTGGATTATGCTCGGGATATATTTATCTTTAGTTTTTATACGAGGGGAATGGCTTTCGTTGATGTTGCGTACCTTAAAAAAAGTAACATAAGAAATGGGTTCATACAATATATTCGTCGTAAGACCGGACAAATTATTAACATTCGTATCGAATCATGTATGAAGAAAATAATAGACCATTACAAAACAAGTAGTGAGTATATATTTCCCATCATTACGTCTTCGGACGAGAATATTGCATACCGGCAATATCAAAATTCACTGAGTTATTATAATAAACAACTCAAAAAAATTTCTGATTTATTGGGGTTATCTTCTCCTTTGACTTCATACACCGCACGTCATACATGGGCAACAGCCGCAAGAAATAAAAATATACCGCTTTCTGTAATAAGTGCAGGCATGGGACATACATCGGAAAAAACTACGCAAATTTATTTGGCATCTTTAGACAATTCTATTATAGATGAAGCTAATAAATTTATTATTAGTTCTTTATATTGTAAAGAGAATAATTTTGTAGAAAAAAAAGTGTAAAATGTAATCTATATAAAAAAACATCTGTTTCTATCACAGAAGTAGGACTTAAACGGGTTCAAATTTAGATAAATAAGTTTGTTTATCCAACTAAATAATAAACATTTTTTTGCTATTAGAATCATGTGCTGAAAATCAACACTTTGTAATTCAGTAATTTGAATCTTAATTTGATTAAATTAATAAGAATTCAATTTATTAATAATAGCTACAAGGGTTATTGCCAATATCGTATGGCTAAATGGATATATATTGAAAATTATTTCTTGATTTTTTAATTAATATACTGTTAATCAATTATATATAAATTAGATACAATTAAGTCCTACTTCTGTGATAGAAACAGGATTCAGAGCTGAAGGTGTGTTTTATATTATACAGCCAAACAATTGTTAATCAGGGATATATGTATTTCTGGTGTCCCTAAGGAATAGTCTGTTAGAAGAAATTAGGGTATTAAAGAAAGTTGTTGTACTTGTTGCTATTGTTGGTTTTATAATTATGATTTCAAAGTCAGATAAATTAGAAACTTGTTCAAAGTTTATTCGAAGTAGATAGTGATTTTCAGGAAGATCCAAAATCATTTTATTGCAACGAAAGTAGATTGGTAAAAATTCTTTTCATAAAATTCGAACAGGTTAGTGTATTAATTTAAAAATATAATCTCTGGTATATAAAATTACACATCTAAAATATTAATTAAGAGAAGTTTCGATGTGAATCGAGATCATCTTTGGGATATGAGAATATCCTTAAATAATCCCTTTTTATACCGGAGATTATTTTATGAAAAATTTTGGAGCAGAAAGTAAACATAAAATTAGAAAGGCGAGATGATATAGCATGGTATGCTATACGTGTTACTTATAGCCGGGAAATGATATTTAAAGAATATCTTGATGATCATAGTATCGAAAATTTTATACCGATGCGTTATGAAAGCACGGATTTAGGAGCTAAAAAATCACGAAAATTAGTACCGATTATACATAATCTTGTTTTTGTCCATTCGACAAAGGGTTGTATAGATGCTTTCAAGTCAGAACTTGAAGTCCGTTTGCCTATCCGATATATTATGGATAAGGCTACAGGTCATCCTATTATAATTCCCGATAAGCAAATGCAAGATTTCATTGCCGTATCAGGCACCTATGACGATCAGCTTGTTTATCTTGATCCCGTTTCGATAATATTGAAAAAAGGAGATAAAGTTAGAATTACCGGAGGAATTTTTTCCGGAGTGGAGGGTGTATTTATAAGAATTAAAGGCGATAGGAGGGTAGTTGTTTCCATTCAGGGGATAATGGCTGTTGCAACAGCATTTATACATCCTTCGTTGATCGAAAAAATAGAATAGTAAAGAAATAAAAATGATTATGAATATAATAATGACGATTAAATTTATGCAGATCAAGCATATATTAAGAATTCTACTTGTTATTGTACTTTTTAGTTCATGTGATTCATCTAAAAAGGTCGTATATTTTCAGGATCTTAGGCCGGGAATATCCGAGCAGTTGATATCATCTACTCAAATTACATTCCGACCGGAAGATAAGCTTTCTATTGTTGTCAGCAGTAAAGATCCTCAATTAGCAAGCCTGTTTAATTTACCTATTGCTTCTTTTCGTGCAGGATTGGCATCGGGGGCACAAAATACTAATCAGGAGATGTCGGTATATACTATCGATTCTCAAGGAGATATTGATTTTCCCGTTTTAGGAAAAATTCGTGTGGCAGGAATGAATCGTTCCGAGCTTGCCGAATATATTAAAAATCGACTTGTCAAGGAAAATCTGATAAAAGATCCGGTCGTTACGGTAGAATTTATGAACCTCAGTGTTTTTGTATTAGGAGAGGTTAATAAACCGGGACGTATTAATATAGACCGAGATAGAATTACCGTTCTTGATGCAATCAGTATGGCGGGGGATCTCTCGATTTACGGGAAACGGAATCCCGTATATGTCCTGAGAAAGGAGGGGGATAAAGAGATCGCTTATCAACTCGATTTATGTTCTGCAAAACAGATTTATTCTTCTCCGGCATATTATCTTCAGCAGAACGATGTAATATATGTCGAACCTAATTCAGTCCGGGCGCGTCAGTCTACAGTCAACGGAAATAATGTTCGTTCTACATCTTTTTGGATGTCATTGGCTTCATTGCTTACCACGATTACCGTGCTTATTGTTAAATAACTATTCTGATATTAAAGTAAAAATATGGCTGCTGTTCAAAATAATCCGAAATCGAAACAATCTGAGGAGTTTATGCGAATACAAGATTTGTTATACCTTTGTGTATCCAATTGGTATTGGCTCGCCCTTTCTCTGGTGATTACATTGGGTGCTGCTGTCTTGTACATTAAAGTAACACCTCCGGTATATACTCGGTCGGCTTCTATTCTTATTAAAGAAGATTCTAATGGGAAATCTCTTTCTACGGATGCTGGTTCTTTTGCCGATTTGGGACTGATTCAAGCAAATACGAATGTAAATAATGAAATTATTTCATTGCAGTCTCCGGCAATTATGACAGATGTTGTAAAGCGTTTGCATCTGAACATGGATTATCTTGTTGACGGAGGCTTTTATCGAGAAGTTTTATATGGTCGTACTTTACCTATAAATGTATCTATAGACTCTTCTGATAATGAGTCGTCTGCTCTGACTATAAAAATTTTGGCGGACAGTGTCGTAGAATTATCCGATTTTGTCCGGAATGGGGAAGACTTGTCCGGGAAATCGATAAAAGGACAACTGAGGGATACGATTATGACTCCTGTTGGAAAAATAACAGTATGCCCCACGCCTTATTATACTTCTCAATTTTCTCAACCTATATATGTTTCCTGTTCTAACCTTTATAGTGCAGTCCGTCGTTATGCTCCGAATCTATCTGTCGTGCTAAATGATGAAAAATCTACGGTTGTCGATCTGTCGTTCAGAGACGTTTCTATTCAGCGGGCTGAAGATATTTTGAATACGTTGATTGCGGTATATAATGAAAATTGGGTAAAAGATAAAAATCAGATCGCCATCAGCACCTCCATGTTTATCAATGAACGTTTAGGGGTTATTGAAAAAGAATTAGGAAGCGTAGATGAGGATATATCTTCGTACAAGAGTGAACATCTTTTGCCCGATGTACAAGCGGCGTCCAGTATGTATATGACGCAGGTTAATGAAACTGATGCTCAATTATTGGCACTGAATAATCAGCTTTATATGGCTCGTTATATTCGTAATTATTTAGGAAATGAATTGAATAAATATCAACTTTTACCTGCTAATTCGGGTATAGAAAATTCTAATCTTGGAGATCAGATTGCAGAGTACAATAACAAATTGCTGCAGCGTAACAGTTTAGTTGCGAACAGTAGCGATCTGAATCCTTTGGTTATCGATCTCGATCATGCTTTGGCTGCCATGCGCAAGGCGATTATCGCATCTATAGATAATCAGGTTGTTACATTGAATACACAGATAAAGAATCTGGAACGTAGCGGACAACAGACAACAGCCCGTATCGCTGAAAGCCCTGCCCAAGCAAAATATTTACTTTCGGTCGAACGTCAACAGAAAGTAAAAGAGTCTCTTTATTTGTATTTACTTCAGAAACGTGAAGAAAACGAACTTTCGCAAGCGTTTACAGCTTATAATACCCGTATTATTACTCCGGCGGGAGGAAGTATGTTACCTACCGCACCTCTGAAAAAGAATATCTTGCTGGTTGCCTTTGTCGCAGGGTTGTTGATTCCTGTAATTGTCATATTCATTGCAGAGAATATGAATACTAAAGTCAGGGGACGTAAAGATTTGGAAAATACGACAATTCCTTTTGTTGGAGAAATACCGTTGGCATATCATCAGGTAAAACAGGGTTCGATATTCCGGAAAAAGAGATTGCCGGAAACGCACACGATTGTGGTCAAAGAAAAAAGCAGGAATCTTGTCAACGAAGCGTTTAGAGTTGTCCGCACCAATCTGGAATTCATGTTGGGTAAAGAAGGGCAATCCCGGGTTATCATGGTTTCCTCTGCAAATCCGGGTAGTGGAAAGACTTTTATTACCATGAATCTGGCAAAAAGTCTTGCAATTAAAGGTAAAAAAATACTGGTTATAGACCTTGATTTGAGAAAAGCCTCTTTGAGCTCGTATGTCGATTCTCCCCGAATAGGAATTTCAAATTATTTGAGCGGACAAATAGAAAATTTTTCTGAAATTATAGTTAAAGACAAAGTATATCCGTGTTTAGATGTAATACCGGTAGGAACAATACCTCCTAATCCAACGGAGCTATTATTTGATCAGCGTTTAGAGCAGATGTTGAATCTCTTGAAGTCAGAGTATAACTGTATCTTTATCGACTGTCCCCCGGTAGAAATTGTGGCAGATGCTTCTATCATCAATAAATTATCGGATATGACATTGTTTATCATTCGTTCCGGATTATTGGATCGCAGTATGCTTTTTGAAATAGAAGGATTTTATACAGACCAGAAATATAAAAACATGGCTATTATTCTGAACGGGACGTCTGAAGCGTATGGTCACTATGGATATCGCTATGGGTACAGGTATGGTTACCACTACGGATATGGCATAGGATATTCAAAAGAGGAGTAAGTGACTAATGGATGTTTTAACGACATATTCACGATGAAAGCCTTTTTTATTGTATTCATCAAAGGTTATAAAATAGATATTTTTTTGTACAGATCGAACAATTTTAGAAAGCCTGAATAGCATTCTATATCGGAAAATTTAAACAGGTTCTTAGGTACAGTTCCTTGATGAACTCAGAACTTGACATCATATTATTGCGAGTATATTTAAAGAAAATGAAAGGTATTGTATTGGCCGGTGGTTCGGGCACAAGGTTGTATCCGATCACTAAGGGAGTGAGTAAGCAGCTTCTCCCGATTTATGACAAACCGATGATTTATTATCCGATATCGGTATTGATGTTGGCAGGTATCCGGG
>NZ_CANUAR010000028.1:0-50524 GCF_947855755.1 uncultured Coprobacter sp. | reverse complement strand
GTGCCGCCTCTGCGGGTGCGTATGGTGCCGCCTCTGCGGGTGAGAATGGTGCCGCCTCTGCGGGTGAGAATGGTGCCGCCTCTGCGGGTGCGTATGGTGCCGCCTCTGCGGGTGAGAATGGTGCCGCTGTATCAAAAGGTTCCGCTGATGTTGGCGAAAACGGTATTGCCTGTGTTCGCGGGAATGGGTGCAGAGTAAAGGGCGGTATTGGTGCTATTCTTGTGATTGCGGAAGAGAATGAATACGATAGCGATATTAAGGAATGGAAAGCCTTCGTGGTTGACGGCGAGAAAATCAAGGCAGATACCTATTACACGCTCAAACATGGCGAAATTGTGGAGGCAGACAATGACTAACGAAGAGCTGAAAGAGAAGATTGTAGATATTGTGGCAATGGCAATTCTTGAAGCAGATGAACTGCCGTTTGTAGAAACAGCAGAATATGTTGCCGACGCGCTCATTGCGGCGGGGATTGGAGATGTAAAAGAGGTAGAAGCTGAAGCTAATAGATATGAAATGCTTTACAAAATGCAGTCGCGAGATATGGTATTGGCAGAAAGAAAGGTACATGAGGCAGAAAGAAAGGTACATGAGGCAGAACACCGCGCGGAAGTTGCGGAAAAAGCAGGAAGAATAATTCAGCGTGACATGGCTCGTGTATTTGATATAAGCAATCCGAGAGTTTGTGAATTGATAGCAAATATTTGGGATTTAGCAAAAAAGCAAGCCGAAAAAGAACTCACGGAGGAGGACGAAGAATGAAGCAGAATTTTGGAAGAAGTGAAGCAATGTATTTTGAAGGAAAATGGATGTTCCATTTTTCCGTTAGTAGTTATTGGAGCTGGTAAAATGAACAAGCAGGAATTGAGAGATAAGATTATCGGAATTGTGTTAGATGTTCCGATTACAGGTATAAAAATACGAGAAATATTAGGGGGAGAAGCAGCCGCAAACTCTATTGCAGACGCTCTTATATCGGCGGATATCGGCGATGTGAGCGAATTACAGAAAGAGTGCGACAGCAAAGAAGAGGCATATAACAAATGCTATTCAGATTATAAATATTGGAAAGATAGAGCAAAAGAATATGAGTACAGAGCGGAAATGGCAGAAGTTGAAAACGCCGAACTCAAAGCAAGGCTTGAAAAAGCGGTGGAGTTGCCGAGAATTGTACATCCAAATCCTAACGAGTGGTTTGTGCAGTATGAAATGAAAAGCGGTCTGCTTGACTATCTTATCTTTTATTCAAAACAAGCCGCCGAAGCCTGTCTTGCGGAGTTGAGAGAGGAAAAGTGATGAAAGACTATTGCTACGATTGCGAAATTGAAAATTGCGAATTACGCAACGAAGTAAATTTTTGCGAAGATTGTAAAGATTATTGGAATTGCGACATTCGTCATTATTCTTGTTGCGAGGCTGGACAAGAAATAGAGTGCAATAATGGTTTTGAGCCTTATGACGAATACGACGATTACGAAGACGACGAAGAGTTTGACGATACGTGGTTATAAAGGAGAAACGAATATGAAGAGTATTATACTTTCCGTTCAGCCGAAATGGTGTGAACTTATTGCAAGTGGTGAGAAAACTATTGAGGTACGCAAAACCGCTCCGAAAGAAACGCCGTTTAAGGTGTATATGTATTGTACGAAAGCCGGATATATGTATCGTTGCCGTTTTGACGAAAATCACCTTGCTATCCCTGAAGTATGGAACGGCAAAGTCGTGGGAGAGTTTATCTGCGAAAGGGTAACTGAACACGAGATATGTGACAGCGGAGCGGTTATAAATTATTGGGCAGAGGGTTTACAACATTCTTGTCTAACAGTAAGTCAAATTGACGAATATGTAGGCAAAAGAAGTTCTTCCGATTATGGCAAAAAATCAAAAGTTTACGGCTTGCACATCTCCGACCTCAAAATCTACGACAAGCCGAGAGAATTGGGGGAGTTTTATACAATTTGTAATAAGTACGGTGATGACTCTTGTGGAGACTGCCCATATCTTGCAGTAGAACAATGCTCTTTCCCTTGTGATGACTGTGTAGATACTTGGTGTTCAGTTGATAACATTAAACCGATTACCCGTCCCCCGCAATCGTGGTGCTATGTGGAGGAATTGTAAAATGACACCAAAACTAAATTGTTTGGAGTGCAAACACTATGATGAGTGTGAACAATTTTCCGACGGCTATTGCCCGTTATCGCCTAAAATTGATGAGAATGACTATGTGGAGCTTAATGGCACGAGAAAACGGCTTATTGATTGGGCGGAACTTTTAGATGTCAGCGTCCGTACTTTACAGAGGCGAATACAGAAAAAAAGGGCTTTTGTAAAAAAACGAATGACACGAGGCTACGGTAGCCACCAAAAAGGCTACAAAAAATGTGGTTTATAAAAAGGAGTAAAAAATGAAAATACGTTTTGCAAAAACTTGGCACTTTGATGCAGAGGCACTTAAACAGATTGTCAAAGACTATGAAATTGATTTGAGTTTGACAGAAACAGAAATAGAGGACGAATTGTATGACATTATTATCTCGATGAACAGCGATGAACTAGAACAATACGGCAAATCTCACTTTTTATGGGACACAGACATTGACATTAGCATTTCAAAAAAAGAGTTTTTGGGAGTAGAAAATGAATAACAGTTTTTGCAAGGACTGCCCTGACCGCTGGGTAGACACAGAAAGCGGTCGCACTTGCCACAGTGTTTGCGAAAAATATGCAAAATACAAAACAGACAGAATTTTAGACGCAAAAAAATGCCGTTTCAACAAGGCTATGCTAGTTACTATCGCCAGCGAAAAAAGGCACGAACAATATAAAAAACGCAATAAAAGGAACGGTATTTGAATGACAACGGAAGCACAAAGAAGAGCACAGAGAAGATACGATATGAAAACTCGCATTGAGAGGCGTTATCGTGGGTTTTATCTTAAATGCCATTGCGAAAACGATGCCGACATCATTGAGGCACTGCAAAACTCGGGGAACATTAACGGCTATATTAAGGGGCTGATTCGCAAAGACAAGGCAAAATAAAATAAAATTTATTATGCGAGGGCTTGCTGGGGTAATGAGGTGTAAAATGGAAATAGAGGTAAATAAAGTTTATAACATTGACTGCCTTGACTTAATGAGAGAAATGAAACGGCAGGGGGTAATAGCAGATTGGCTTATTGCTGACCCGCCATACGGGATAGGAGTAGGTTCGCTAGCTTATACAAAAGGCGTTCAAATGGTTGGCAACGCGTTAGCTAAAAGGCGAGATTACAGTAGCACAGGTGATTGGGATAGCCAAAGACTAACCAAAGAATATTTTGACCTTATGTTTGCTGTGAGCAAAAATCAAATAATTTTTGGCGGTAATTATTACACAGACTTTCTTCCACCAACAAAAAGTTGGATTGTATGGGATAAACGGTGCGACGACAAATTAAGAAATGATTTTGCTGATTGTGAATTGGCTTGGCTCAGTAAAGGAGTTGCAAGAGTTTTTCGCTATCTATATAACGGTATGTTGCAAGGCGATATGAAAAACAAAGACGAGCGTTTCCACCCAACACAGAAGCCCACGCAAATCATTTGTCAGTTGTTAAATTATTATACAAAGGAAAACGACCTAATACTTGACCCATTTATGGGCAGTTTCACAACGGCTGTTGCTTGCCACAGGCTTAATAGGCGTTTTATCGGGGCTGAACTAGACAAGGAATATTTTGAAAAAGGTAGTAAAAGATTAGACGCTGAAATGGCACAGCTTAATATGTTTAATATGATTGGGGGCAAAATAAAAAATAGTTGACAAAAATAAAGAAAGCGGGTATAATATAAGTATGATAAATGGTTTGACATTTGACGAAGAACAACATATCTACCGAATAAACGGAAAAAGAAAGACGTCTGTTTCGGATATGTTGAAAATTTATGACTCAATACACTATGGCGGCATATCACCCAAAATTATGTTTGAAGCCGCAGAGCGTGGTAGTCGAGTCCATTCATTCACGGAGCAATACGATTTAAGCAAAGATTTTGATGTCGCTGAATTTAGGGAAGAGAATCAAGACATTGACGGCTACATTCTTGCTTATTTGCGTTTTTGTCAAGAACAGGGCAATGCCTTTTACTGCGTTGAAGAACCGTTTTATTCGACAGAATTTGACTATTGCTGCACTGTTGACCGAATAAGACCGATTTTTAATAAGCGGCTTGGAGTAGTAAGGGAGGCGGTAGTTGACATCAAGACGACAAAGACGGTTTTGTCATTCCGTAATCAGTTGCAATTAACGCTGGACGGAATTGCGGTCTACGGACTTGAAAATTATCATAAGCACGATTATTATGTTTTGCACTTGTCGGCTTATGGCGATTATGAACTTATTGAGGTAGAACCGTTGAGTAAAGACTTCATTTGCTTTTTCATAGAGTTGTACCGCAAAATAAAAAAGGGTTAAAGGAGAGAAAACTATGCAAGAGGTTCAAATTATTTCTTCTACATCGCTTATCGAGGCGGCATTTGATAGAAGTATTCCATCGGAAGTACAAAAGATAAACGATTTTACCTCGCAAGTAAAGAATATGCTCATTGACGGCGTTGACTATGGTGTTATTCCAAAGACAGAAAAGCCGTGTCTGTTTAAGTCTGGCGGAGAAAAAATACAATTTCTCTTGGGGCTAACACCGCAGTACACCGTAATTGACAAGCACTATACCCCAGAGCAGAGAATAAAAACAGAGGACGGCAAGGAAAAAGTGATAGATTCCTACTATCGCTATGAGTTTATGTGCAGTCTTTACCATAACAATGTAAAAGTTGCAGAGGGTGTAGGTACGGCAAACACAAAAGAAAAAAAATACGTTGCCCAACAGAAATTCGGCATTTATGCAGACGACTTGGCGAACACCGTAATGAAAATTGCCAAAAAACGTGCCTTTATGGACGCAATAATTGCAGTTGCTTGCATAAGCGATATGTTTACGCAAGACCTTGAAGACACAGAAACTGTAAAATCAATGAAAGTTGACAAGAAGACAAAGGCAACTCATATCGACACAGAGCAAATAAAAGCTATTTGTGCAGAGGCTTGGGCTGGCGAAATATTGCAAGATGAACTGCTTAGTCTTATCCAAGAAGTAAATGCAAGCTACAAATCAGTCGTTGACATTAAGCGTACAGACTATCAAGCCGTTTTTGACAAAGTTCACCAACGTAGAGTTGAGAAAAAGAAATGCGAAAAAGGAGCGGACAAAGAATGATACAGGCAGGATACAAAAAAGGTTATATGGTTTTCAACGTGCAAAGAGTCGCTGATAAAAACAACAGAAACTATCTGAAATTTTCTATCGCCGATTCGCAACTGAATCCTGAAACAAGAGAGTGGGAAACAGACTGGTGGAATGTAATTTCTTATTCCGACATACCGCTAAAAAACAAAGACAGGGTTGTAATTAAGAGCATAAACAGTGTTTCTGCAAGATACAACAATGAGAAAAAGCGAGTTGACCGACAGATGTTTGTTTCGCTCGTAACTGATGAAAAGAAAAAAGATATCGCCGACTACACAGCCGACACAAAACCAAAAAATCAAACATTCCTTGAAGACGACGATGATGATATTTTGCCGTTCTAAAAATGAAAGTTTACATTGACAGTAGGGAAAAAGATTTTAAACATATAGCCGATTATTTTCAAGAGGTAGAGCAAGAATACGAAATAAGGCGGCTCGAAACTGGCGACTATCAGTCTAGTGGCGGTAGCAACATAATAATCGAGAGAAAAAGAAGCGTTTTGGAATTTGCTGGAAATATAGGCAAAAACCACCAACGGTTTTTTAGGGAATTAAAGCGAGCAAAGAAAGAACGCAAAAAAATGATAATTCTTATAGAAGAAAGGCTCAATGCACTATCAAAACAGGTGTGCAATAGGGCGTTCAGAAAGCTCTCGGTCTGGGTTTGCGACGAGGACAAAGAAATGCTCGAAGGCATACAAACTCGTTGCCTAGACAAAATAAAAGCCTCAGACCCGCTATTCTTGCTCAACTTTTGGTCTGACAGAAAATGCCAAATACAAGGCGATACAATTTACAAGCATTGCGTTGAGATAATTGAATGGTACGGCGTTGAGTTTGTATTCTGTGAGCCGAAAAACAGTGGCAAAATAATATTAGAGTATCTAAGGGGAGAAAATGGCTAAAAAAGAAAAATTGCCAGCCGTATTAACAAGAAACGAGCTGTTAGAAAAAATTGACAAAGAACGAAAAGAGTTGCCCGTGCGTTGCGAAAAAAGACTTTCGTTGCTAAAAGGTGCTATCTTGGAATATGAAAGAGAAAAGGCAGAAATGAGTGAATTTACAAGCTCGGTTAAGGCTGTCGATTCGCTTAAACTTTCAAGGCTTGCCTTTCAGCCGATTATAGCAACGTATAACGAAATCAGCTACACGGCACAAGAGATTTTCGGCTTGTTTAACGTCTTTATGGATATGGCAACACGGCTAAACGAAGGCTTTGGCTTTATTCCACAAATCGGACACTTTACACGCTTTCTGGACGTTTCAGAGGCAAAGTTCAAATACTGGCGAAATAATGGCTCGGCAGAGGTTCAAGAGGCGTGCAGTAAGGTCTATGACGAGTTGTCCACACTAACAGCCGATGCGATGATGCAAAAGAAAATAGGCGAGGTTAGCGGCATTTTTGTGGAAAAGACAAGATATGACCGCAGAGATAATGTTGAAATACCTAAACAAACAATTCAGGCTCAAAATGTTGTCATAACAGACAGTGAGATGTTAGGACTTATCTCAAATTATAAGAACATAAATAAAAAAATAGGGGAGCAATAAACGCTCCCCCTTTTCTTATTGCCTTATTCGCCTTCTACAATGTAGCAATAGTACGCCATAAGTTTTTCTTCGCCGTACAGTTCTTCGTTTTCATTGCAGAGCCACGCTTTGGCGAGCCGTGCATAAAGGTCGGAATTTTCCCCTATAATGCAGTAAAAGGACGAATAGAGCATATTAAGCGTTGCCCAATAGGTTTTCTCATCGAACTTATCAAACTTATAGCCCATTTTTTTGGCTAAATCCATTGCCTGCTGTTCGGTGAATTTTTCGCCACGCTTTATGACATTGCCGTTGATATCGGCGGTTTCCATACCGTCAATCCAGCGGCGCATTTCTTTGTCTGACAGTCTTGCATCGTCGTACTCTCTATCACGAGCAAAGCCCATTTCATAGTGGTCGTCGTTTCGTCGCCTGCCCCTCATCATCATTTCACGGTCGTCCCTGTAAATCGGCTCATAATACGGATAGTCGTCCATATGCATATAACGCCCACGGCTATCTCTTCGTCTACCGCCACGCCTCATTTCGTTTTCATAGCGACGGCTTTCAAAATCGTCGTATCTTCTTGGCATATTAGTAATACCCCTTTGATTTCGCCTATGTCGTTCATCGTCTGGATAATGTTCAGCACTTCTAGGGCGTCTACGATAAGCCCTGCCGTCGTCCCGTTCATCGCTACGGTACGCCTTGCTGTCATCAGAGCGTTGTTCACGATAATATTGTCTATCGTCAGCCATATAATCTTCGTCATTACCGAAGCCGAGCCGTCTTTTTGGCGGTTCAGTGTCCATTCGGCGCATAATAAGGTTTCTGATTATCGGTTTCATAGGCGCACCTCAACTTTCAGCGGAGCCACTCTTTGCGCTGGTTCGCCGAGTAGAAGCGGTTGAAAGCGTTGCTTGCGTCGCTGGTGCCGTTGTAGTTGGCGTAGGAATTGCCGCAAGTGCATTATTAGGGGAGCAACAAAGACCGCCCAAAGACTTAAACACAGCCCCTGTCGCCGTGGTATTTACGCAGAAAGAATAGCGGGTGCGTGTCCTTATTGCGCAAGCCGTTACCTGTGTGCAGTCGCACCTTACAACAGGGTAAACCGTGGTCGTTACACCGCCGATAGAGATTGCGACGGGCATATTTATTGTTGCCGTTGCAGGAATGGTCTGTGCAACAACAATGCACACTTTTTCGCAGTCCCTATAAGAAGCCGACGGAATATCTATAACAAGGGTGTCTACGCCGTTCACGGTTATAACCGAAACGCTGTCGCTGATTGCAAGCCTGTGGCAAAGCCTGCAACTTGAATTACAACTATACATAATGCCTCCTTATCAAACAAGGGTGCGAGAAAACTCACACCCCCATTGAAGTCTTAAATTTTCTCAACTACATTTATTATGTAGGAATGTTGCCTATCAACAAATTGTTTACTTGATTAGCAACCGCAGCCACAGCCGCAACCGCAACCGTTGTTGTAGCCATATCTACCAAAGCCATACACGCTTTCATAAGGCGAGCAGGTTATGTAGGCAGGTTGGGCGACAGGGCGGAGCGTGTCTATAAGCGTTCTCGTCTGTGCGTTCTGCGACAACTGTGCAGTAAGAGCCGCATTTTCCGCTTGCAGGCTAGAAATCTTTTCGTTGGTCAAGAAGCCGAGAATTGCGTTGGTGCTTTCTCTCTGACCGTCGATAATATCCCTAGTGCTGGTGTTAATCGTATTCTGAATGTCGCAGGTGTTTTTCGCCATATTGTAGTTTACGGCTTCGATACTACGCTGCGTGTCGCAGCAGCAGGAAGCCAACTGCGCAGACAGACTAGCAAAGCCCCTTTCCGTACCATTAGCGGATTGAAGAATTGCAGTGTTTATGCCGTTAAAGCCCTGACAAAGCGACTGTTGAATGCCCGCCTGACCGAGTTTGATATCGTTGAGGCTAGAAAGAACAGCACTGTTATTAAAGCCAACGGCAACATCGTTAGTCGTAGCAAGCTTGCCGATATCATAACCACCAACAAACCCGCCAGCACCGTTGTTACCCCAGCCACCACAGCCGTTATTTCCCCAACCGCCACAAAGAAGCAGAAGCAGGAGAATCCACCAGCCATCGCCACCAAAGCCATTATTATAGCCATTGTTAGCGTCACGACCGACAGCATAACCTTCCGCAAACGAACCGTTATTGTCGTACATAGTAATGTCCTCCAAATATATTTATATCGTGCGCAAATTAGACGTCATCTTTGCGTGGATATACTATTTCAAGCCCATTTTGTTTGCGAGTTGCATAATCTGATTAGAGTCAATGCCTTGTTGTTGTGCCATTTGAAGTACAAACTCTTTTGGCGTTCTGTTGCCGACCATATTTTTAGCCTGTGCCATCATTTGGTTGGCTTGCGGATTATTCATCATCTGGCGCACGAGTACGTTGATATCACCGCCGCTGTTTATAAACTGCAAAACCTGATTAAGCGGGCTGTTTCCGATATTTGGTTTCTTTCCATTAAAAATAGGGTTAGGCATTTGGTGTCTCCATTTTGTCTACAATCCGAGAAAGGCTCTGGCTAATTTCCGATAGCAAAGAAATGATTTCGTCCGCCCGTGCCTTGTTCTCCGCCTGAAACACGCTCAAAAGCACGACAAGATTGTCTTCACAAGGTATCATCTTCATTTTTCTGCCCTATTTCCTTTTTAAGCGTTTCTACCTGCGTTTTAAGTTCGTCCATTTCGGCTCGAAGGGCTTGCGTATCAACTCCAACAACGCCAATATCATTTTCCCCTTGCGCCCTTTCAAACTTATAAGGCTCGATTTTGCAGTGTCCCTGCCTGTTCGACGTCTTGATATAAAACATCGAGTTGTCCAAGTCCATTAAAAGCAGGCAGTCGTTAGGCATCATAATGTAGGCGTTTGCGCCGATAGAGCCGTTGACATATGCCATTGCTCGTGGCGTAGTAACTTCGCCGAAATCCATAGCGACGGGGGCTTGTTGTGTTTGTATGCCCTGCCCTTGCGTTTGTATAGGCGGTGGCTGCTGTCCCTGCTGCACATTCGGTACTTGTTGCGGCATTCCGCACCCCATAAAAGGCTGGTAACCGCCATATGGATAAGGAGCGGCATTATAAAAACCGCTATAACCGCCGCCATATCCTTGTCCGCCAAAATAGTTCCCTTTTGCCATTGTTCCCTCCCTCTGCACTCACGGCATAAAAAAGCCCATATATCAATCAGATATACAGGCAAACAGGCGAGCTACTTTGGTGGGATTGGTGCGAAATAGTAATTCGCCCGCTTACCTAAGCCAAAAGTAGCATAGTTATTCAGTTGTTTAAATACTCAAAAAGTACTCATTTCTCTAATTTCTTGCGATACAACCGCTTTTTATTCTTAGCAGATTGAATTTCAATACAAAAATGGTCTGCTAGTTCGGAATCGTTATAGCGTTTTCCGTAGAAATCAGTAAAGGCGTACAAGCAAAACTCTATTGCATTACTACTCATATTGAGAGAGCGACAACGCCGTTTAATCTCATCATAAGAGGCTGTGTTAATTTTAAACTTGCTTTCGCTTTCAAACCTTTCGATGAGTTCATTATAGCGTGGCTCGATATAGGCATAATCTTTTAAAAGTAACTGTACGTATCCAGCACGATAACTTAAATAAGCAATCAAAATGCCCATAACACCACAAAAGACAATAGAATATTTCAAAGGGACACAGCTTAAAATTGCTATTGCAAATATTATTAAAGAAAGCAATAGGCACTCTTTCATACTATGACTATGGTATTGCAGACGATACTTTCCTTTTATGAGGAAATAAGATAAAAACATAATTGCGAACTCTATCGTTTTGTTTAACAAAATAGAAAAGGTGGCAAGAGTGCCAACAACTAACACAAAGCCACCTACCCTATACCCTTTAACAATCATATCAAATTGCCTCTGAGTAACACTTAATTTTTTCATTTATTTTCCTTAATTACGAATTTTTCTTTAAGGTCATTTTTACAGCTTTCTTCGTTGCCAAAAATCCAAAAAGCACAAGAGCCGGGATTCCAATCTTGTTTTACAATAGGTCTTTCTTCATTAGTAAAGGTCGTTTTTGCTTTTTCCATAGTTTAATACCTCCGTTTATTTTAACTACAAGATATATTGCTACAAACAAAATCTTGTAATCAATTATACCTAATACAGCTAGCATAAAACTTGTTTTTGCATCATAAACTAAACCCACCCTTCCAAACAAGAAAGTCGCACTATATGCAAATACCAACAAGTAAAAGAAAATGTTGTCAAGCAAAGAGTGTTTCCACTCTTTGAGGTTAAAGAATACAGGTAAAATTATTATGAACAGCAAGTCAATGATGTTCTGTACATTGCCGTCAAGAAAACCTGTAATAATGACTTGTATAATGGCTATGAGGATGCACCATTTCCATTTTAGCCTACACAAAACTTTGTGCGTAAATACAAGTTCAAAAAGTTTTAATGCAGTGAAAACGATAACTTGAATGTTCTCGCTAGGCGTAGGGAATAGACTTTCGTCAATAGCAAACCAAAGCACTCCGAAAAGCCTTGCAATCGCAGACAAGAGCATAAGAAAAACGCAAACCAGCAGTAGGCTCTTTGCGAACAACCGATTTGCGTCTTTGTGTTTATTTTCTGTAATCACTCTTTACCGAAAGTTCAACTGAAAAGCCACGTTTTGCTATTTCTTGAACAAGCTCTTCAAGTTTTGCACTTGCCACAACACTTTCTACGGTCAAGCCTTCAAGTTTTGCGAGCAATTCTGCGTTTTCTTCTTGGCTCTTTGCGTAAAGTTGTTTAAGCGTTTCATTCTGTACGAGAGCCTCGCCGAGAGCCCTGTTTACTTCAATAAACTTTTCTTCACACTCAACGCATTTTTCGCTTTCGGAAACTTCTTGCACAGGCTCAGCCACGTCAGCTTGATTTTCAGCCTCATCAGCTACAACTTCCGCATTATCAGCGACTTCGGTGTTTTCCACAGCTGGTTCTTCGCTTTCTACACATTCGGTTTGCCCTGCTTGCGGCTCTTCTACAACCACTGCTTCTTCTTCATCAAGCTCATCAAGGTCGCTTTCTGCCTCAGCGGCTTCACCCACATCACCTTTGTAATAAGGGTTTGGTTGCATTTCGTCTGAGCCGACTATCTCGTAGAATTTCTTTTCGCCAGCGTCAAACCTTTCAGGCAAAATTCTGTAACATTCGCCATTTTTCTCAAACTTAATGCGATATTCTTTGATTTCGCCTCGTTTAAGTTCACGAGCCGCTTCTTCCATATCGGCTCTGCCTGTGATAATTCTTTCCATTTTCCCTCCTTTTATTTCAGCAAGTACCGTACTTTACTTAATTATTTTCAGTGCCGTTTTCAGTATTGCCGCTATTACTGGGTAAGAGCGTCTTATCCTTTTCACGCTGATTTACGGTCTTGGTGAATGTAACTTGATTATCTATCTTTGCACTGAGTTCTTCGTCAGTGTATTTCAAGCCCAAACTGTTTACAAGCTGTCTTGCCCAAGCGAGAACAAGCTCTTTTTTGGTTGCACTGTTTTCTGAAAGTTGTTCAGCCTTTTGAATATAGACCTGCAAAGTGTCCATAAAAGTAACCTCTTTGCCAGCCTTTTTGTTTTTAAAGAACGCTACAATCGCACCAGCAATCGTAGTAACCCCGAGCAGAATTTCAACCCAATTATCAGCCAAAAAACTCCAAATGTTCATATCGTTTTCTCCTTTATTTAATTATTGATAGAGCGAGTTCAGCGGCTTGCTGATTGATAATCGGAATACCAAATCGCTGTTCTACCCACCGAATTATTATGTACAGTACGAGCAAAACAACAAGAATTATAAAGCTAGCCAAGCAAGTTTTCATCGCTGTCTTGCTAAAAGTCGCCACATACTTGCAAACCTCATTTACCGACTTGCAAACCATAAGCAAAAGAGAAAGCAGAACGTAAAATGGCGTAAAAATGACAAGCATAAGGGTCATCATTGCGATTCCATACGACCTATCATTATAATTTTTCTTGTTTTCTCTTTCCCTTTCGGTAATATTGCTAAAATCAAACTCCAAGATAGGTCTGAACGCCTTGTAAAATGCCTCTGCCTTTTGCCGTTTAGCCTCTGCTTTTTTTGCGTCTGAGGCGTACTTATCGGCTTTAAAGTTCGACTTTATTTCGCCTTGTTTTGTCTTTTTAAGGTCATCCCTAAACTTCTTGTTTTCCTCGTTCTCAGGACTGACCGCTTCTATTGTTGTTGCGACAGAAAGTGTATCAATTACACCCTCTTTTATGCTCTTGCCGTTGTTCAAGCAGTCGTCTGCTATTTTTTGAACGGCGGCTTTTGTAATAACTCCTAGCGTGTCAAGGGGTTCTGTTGTCGCAGAATATTGAGCAGGCTGATTTTCAGAGTTATTTGTGCTAACGGCGACAAGATTATCGCTTTCTTTTTTTTTATCAACCGTTTCTGCACTAATTTCGTCAAATTCGTCAAATTCGTCAGCCGTTTCTAGGTTTGTTCTCTCGTTTTCAAGCATTTTTCTTATCTCTCACACCGAAAATACAATTTGTCATTACTTGTTTTCATTTTAACACATTTTAGGCTATTGTCAATATTATTTTATATATTTTATAAAATTTCTTTTTGACACGCTCTGCTTTAATAAATCCAGTGTGGTTTTGATGGGATTTGCCCCGTTGCTGGTGCGTCAAGCCATTCTTGATACCAAATTTCCAACTCTGCCACCTGACTTTCAGTCAACTTGTTGAACCACAATGCACCTCTGTTAATGATAGGAAAACACTCATCATTTCGTCTTGAACGGATAATCTCTTTGTTGTATTCCAAGTCAAACTGCTCTTTTCTCGCTAGATAATCCGCCGACTGCATTTCGCTTTCGGAATAAAGCTTGCCATCAAAGCCAAGCTCATACTCTTCATCTGCAAGTTCAAAAGTGTCATCAAACTTTGTATCACACGCAGCCACAATATTGTTGTTGGTATCTTTTTGTATGTATCTCATAAAAAACCACCTTAAATTTGAATTGCTGGCACAAAATATATTTCGTCCATTTTTACAGTAAATGAAAACCAAATGCTATCCCCTTTTCTTGCCGCCATATACATATTACAATAAGCATTGTTTGAATAAGACGGAGGAAAACTGTCATACAGTCCAGCTGTTCGGTTTTGAAAGTTTACATACTGATACGCTGCCGTTGTATGAAATTTTAAAACCAAATATCCGTTAGACGGAGCCGTGTATGTTATCGGCGAACCTGTCACGGAAACAGTTATACGGCTTCCGTATGTATTAGGCGCCATGCTTGTTTTGTTCACCTGAGATTTTGTTGCATAAGTGTTGACTATATTGTTTCCGTTTCCGTCTTGCGTGGCTTTCGTTGCCGCTGCTGGCGTGCCGATTGATACTTTTTGAGCCTGACCACCCGAAGGTGTTACTGTAAATGAGCCGTCCAAACCGTTAGAAAACGAATAAGTGGTGTTTGTATTTGTGGAACTAATTGTCACTGTTGAACCTGACTTTGAAACAGATGTTGCTCCACTACCTACAAAATTTATATTTCCAGAAGTATAGCCTGTGTTATTAGCACCTATATTAGTAACGATATTGTTGTCTGTCCACGGAACATTGACTTTCATCGTGCCGTCCGTGTTTACTTGCACCTTGTAATCACGTCCAGATGTCGTACCTGTTGTAGAGCTTTTTACTTTTCCCAATACTGACGTTGTAGCAATAGGCACACTTGAACGAGTTTGCACGGTAAAAATGACTGTGCCGCTATCAAAGTCTTCTGTTGCTACTGCTACTGTGTTATTTGCGTCAACAAATATATCGCCTGCAACCACATTAGTTCTATCTGGTTCAACAACTGCTGTTTCGTCTATTAGTGTAAATCCGTCAACAGTTGTATTCAAAACTTTATTTGTTCTAAAAACTTTTGTCCTTATTTGTTCAGCCGTCTTGCCACCTAGCTTGCTTGCGTTTCCAACGGTCATATTTTGGTAATTTCCGTTTGGCACAACTGGGTACGGTGGCGGATTGCTTGAAGAATACTGCCGCTCATTTGCAACATTACCAAGTCCAACCTCTGATTTCGTATATGACGGCTTGCTTGGTTGCTTCGCCCAAGCTGGAACAGTCGGGTCGCTTTCTGCTTGGAGTGCACTGTCCGCCTTGTTTAACGATGTTTGAACGGCTGATGCAAGGTCACTTTTCGGTATGCCAGTAGATGGCTTTGTATATTTCGCACCAACCTCTGTTTTTGTGGCATAAGAAGCAAGGGCAGAATTGAGCTGTGTTACAGTAACATAGTTACTTAAATCAATTTTTGCTGTGCCGAGCTTCTCCCACTTGCCCAAAACATAAATGTATTCGTCATAGAGGTTGCTGTCGTCTGGTGCTGTATTTGTTATTAAATATACCGTAGTAGAGCTTATTCCTGTCGTTGGCAAGCTATCAACAACGGAAACACCAAATTTTGGTATAGCCGAAAGAAGATTATCAACCTCTGTTTTTGTATAAGTGAGAGTTTTTGTGTAATAATTTGTTAAGTTATTTACAGTAGCGGTAATAAAGCCCTTGTCGTTTGTCAGCTCACTCAGCTTTGTTGGAACATCAATTTGAACAGCACCAGTAGCACCGTTCACACTTGTTACAGGAGCTTTTTGTAGAGCTGTATCAGCCTTTGAAAGAGAGGCTTGCACACCAACATCGAGGTCTGCTTTTGGTATGCCGTCATTAGGCTTTTCGTATTTACTATTAGCGACATCAAGGGCATCTGTGCCAGCTTTTTTTGCATCAGCAATCGCCACTGACTGTGCCGTGCTTACAGGTTTATCGAGGTCGGAAGTGTTGTCAACATTATTAAGACCGACATCATTTTTTACAAGTGAAACAGCACCTGTTTTTCCAGCGACAGTAACAACAGGATATGGCGGTGGATTTTCAGCCGAATATTGTCTTTCGTTTGCGACATTTCCAAGTCCGACTGTTTGCTTTGTAACATCACCTGCTTGTAGTGCCGTATCTGCTTTATTGCCTTGTTCAGCGGTGGCAAATTCACTAGACGACTTTCCGCCAAGCATATCGGCATTATCAGCATTTTCTACCCTTGTTATCTGTACTTCACCGGTTTGCCCATTTACAGAAAGAACTGGTGCTTCTTTTAGAGAACTGTTTACGCCGTCAGCCAATTCATTTATTTTTTCAACTATTTTTTCATTTTGGACGACAGACGAAATTTTCTCAATATTTGCCATTTTCAACCTCTTAGATTACATAGAAAGAGCCAGCGAATTTTTCAATAGCTGTTATAACTATATCAGTTCCTGTTTGCTTTATTCCAACAAAAACTGCCTGATTTTCGGAGTTATAGACAGGACTAACAAGTTTTTTGTCAGATACCGTATGAGTGAGTGTATAATAGCCTCTACTGTCTGCGGAAGTACTCCATCTTGCATCAGCGGCAGTAAAACTAACTTGTTCTACGGAAAGCCTACTAGTTTCAAGAGAACCAACCCTCTCATTAAGACTTGCTATGTCCGTTTCAGCCTTTGTTACTCGTCCCTGAAATGTTGTAGATATACTAAATGTTTGTTTGCCGTCTACGACTTTAAGCGTAATTGTGCTGTCATCCCCATAATAGGTGTCAACAAGCTGGCTAACAGGAATAGTAATCTTGCTTCCGTTTGCCAAAACCAATTCAATTTGTTTTAACTCAGCATTATATGTACCACTCTCAATAATAAGTTCAAGAGCTGTATCTACTCTCGTTACTTCATCGCCGTCATAAGAAAGAATGATTGAGCCAGTCGCCGCATCGAGAGATAATGAGAGTTTTTCTATAATCGGTTGCAAAATATTAACAGCCTTGCCCTCTATTTGGACAGGCACGCCATTAACAGAAATTGTTTCTATTTTATTGACCTGTGCGCCGCTTTCAATGCCTGCGAGCTTTTCTTTTTCTGGAGTTGTATAATCATTCGTTGAAAGACCTTTTCCAGCCTCTTGCTCGACCTTACTTTCGTTTAAAGCCGAGAAATTATCATTTATTTTTTTGGCAAAGTCTTGATAGCTAGAACCAAGTTTTACTGTTTCAAGTATTGTCGCCATTTTGTGATACTCCTTTTATGTAGGCAATGCCATTAAATATTTCATCTGCTACAACCACCAATGTTGCGTTTGGCAATATGTATGATTGATAGATAACATTTTGATAATCAGTATCGACCTGCTTTACTACACCCTCTACAACCGCATTGTAGCCACGATTATGTCTTTCGATAGGAAATGTGAGCTTGAACTGTTTGCCGCTCTGGACGAAATCTATGGTCTGAAATGGCAAGGCTACGGTCTTATTGTTCGTGTAGTCGGCTAATTGACTTCGTATTTCCGCCAAGCCTATCTTTAAGTCAACATTTAAGTTTTCATCAGGTGGCACATTTTCGCCGTCAATACTAATGGATTTTATTAAGGTGTACGGCAACTGAACCAAATCGTTGCTCATATCAACATCCATTATAGTTAAGCCGTCATTGTCTGATTGCTCAACTTCTATTTCAAAAAGTTCGTCTTCGCTTTCGATGCCGTCATCTGCAAACTCAAAAATAGTTTCGTTACCAATCATACATAATCCGTCCTTTTGGTAATGTCCTCGCAAAGAAGCAGTGTTCCCTTTACTACTGTTTTAACCTTGTCAAAAGACGGAACACTTAACTCAATATCGTAGAGGTAGTCGCAATGTGCTTTAAGGTTTTCCGTGTCTTCTGGGTTAAACGAGATTCTGAAAAAATTGTCCTCTGTGCTAAAAGCGAAATCCTCGCTAGGGTAATATTTTTTAATAACCGCCTCGCCTTCTGATACAAGTTTGGCTGTAAAATAAAGCCTGTCGCTCTCTTTCGGAATAAAATATTCGCCGTTTGCGAGTTTTATTCTCAGTTTGATTTTGTGGCTATCGCCCTTTACAAAAGAAATATCTCGTCTTATCATAGCTCTACCTTAATAATATTGTTCTATTTTTGTTATCGTTATCCCAGAATCCTCGAAGAAATAAGAATATGAGTTTACATTATAGTGCCCCTGTGAATCATAAAAAGTGTCAGCCCAAGGAGAAAAAGTTATTTTATTTGTTGAAGTAACAAGTGAATAGCCAAATCTAGCATTAGGATAATTACGGTTTGTTCCACTAGCCGAGTATGAGCCACTTTCAGACAACAACACATTTCCACTTTTATTTAAAGTGTAGTATAGAGCTGCCTGTGAAGCACCACTAAAAGTCATATCTATATATCCGTTTGTACCAGTATAAAAACGGGTTGGAACACCACTACGCAAGCCTGTTAATGTTTTACTCACAGAGCCGCCTGTTGTGTAAAATAATGTTGAAGATAACGTAAAAGTTCGCCACTTTGGTTTTGCGATAGTTTCCCACTGTGCAGTAAAATACATATCGCCTGTAACAATTACACTATCTAAATAATTCTCAACGCCGTCAGTCCAACCAAGAAAGTTATATTTGTAATTATCGTCTTCTGCTCTTGTTATTGTTGGAAGAGTAACTGTTTCTAAATATTCAGCGTATATATCGCCAACAGCAGTTCCGCCAACGCTATTGAACCTCAGAGTAAATGTTTTTCTTGAAACTGTTATTTGAAAGTTGTAATCACGGCTTGCGATGGCAGTTGTGTCTGTAAATACTACGCCGTCAAGTCTAACAACTGGCGATGTGTAACCCTGCGTTGGATAAGAATAAGAAATTGAGAACGAATTGCCAGCCTTAACTTTCGTACTATTCTCTGATAATATGACATTATAGTTGTCTTTTACAACATAATTTATTGTAAAATATCTGTCCCACGTACCACTTGTTGTTTTAATATGCCAAACTTCTTTCTCTGTCGAAGAAGAATTTTCTTTGTAATAAACCTTTGTGTCATCTGTCATAATAACACTATTTACTTGTTCTTGTGCCATTTTACCCCTTAGTTATAGTTAATGTTTTTGTTGAAGAATCATATAGCATAGTAGGTGATGCTCCTGTTGCACCAGTAAGCCCTCTTTCGCCAGTATCACCCTTCTGTCCTTTTGGAACACTCAAATTTAAAACAGGTCTGTCAGCTGTACCAGTAATGCTTGCACTTGCACTGACATTTGGCTCTACGGTTGTTACAGTGCCTATGGAAAAATCTGGTGTGTTTCCTGTTGCACCTTTAAGGTTTACATACTGATAGGTCGCTTGCCCCTGTATTCTCACGCCAAGTTGCGTGCCATTCCAATTAAATTCAAGCCCTTTACCTGTTGCGCCAGTATCACCCTTAAATTCACCACCGTTTGCTCTTTGTTCGACAGATAGTGCTTTTTGGTACGCCGTAATTGCCGTGAATATCGTGTCCATTATTGTCTTAGCAGTAACAACATCTATGCCGTCAGTAAGCTCTGGCACGGTATCGATTATGGAATTTTCGCTGAAAGTGCTAATTGTTCTAACACCAAAGGTTTCAACAGCCATTTTTCACCCCTATTTTTTTTTCTATCATTGAAAGCTGAATTGTAAAATTACCACTGTAAGTCAAGTTTGAGGCAGTAATCACAAACTCAACAGGATTTGCAAAAGAATTTTTGAATAAAGGCTCGCTAACACCGTTTCTAATCGTGTATGGGATTACGACATCATCTACCTTAATAAATTTACCGTCAAGACCATTATAAATCTCATTTCCGTCGTTATCAAGGTATTTTCCATAAAAAATTGTTAAAGTTACTGTGTTTTTGCCATTTTTAAAGTTGTTCACTATTGAGTTGCCAAGAGCCGTCATAGCTTCCGCCCCGTTAATGGTTGTATCAGACTGAAAGAGCTCATTTACCTCAATAGAAAATTCGTTTGCACCATTGCCGACAGAAACAGATTTTTCGCTTTCAACATAAGCCGTTCCAAAATCTGCTTTAAGTGTCACATCATAGTCATCAGCCTTAGTTATTGTTGTCAATGTTGAACCACTAACATTTGCGGTAGCTGTAAATTCTGTCAATAAACAAGCATACACTTGAAACTCGTTAGAAAAAATTATTTCATCACCATTTTTTTCAATGGTGTTTGGCACAATCATAATGTATTGCTGTAACGATTCAAAACTCGTTATGGCATTTATTTTTTCTCTACATTTTGCGACAAAAGCAGATAGAGAAGTTATTGTGTCGTCCCATAAAATTGTTACACTATACTTTTCTATATTTGTGGTATCAGCAGATTCTTCGCCGCTACTTTCTTTTGTGGCAACAGCATACGCCTTAATCTGATTTTTCAATGTGGAAAACTTTTCAGAGTCAGACAAGTTAAGTGTAGCTTGGTTACAATAAAGCGTAAAACTTGTTGTTATATTTCCATCAACTACGCTCTTTTCAATGATGTTCTCATCGGACACGTCAATGTTTTGTGCGACCAAAGTCAAAAACATTTCAGCGTTACCATAATCCCAATATATGAGCTTAGTACCGCTCTGACTTATACGTGCCTCATTTGTAAACATTAAAGTAGGTTTCCCTTGATAGTCCCTAAATGAAATCCTTACTGTTGCTTGGGCTGTTACTTCGCCAGTATCCATAGGGAATTTGGCAGAATAGGATACAGTTTTTGTTATTGTTTGTCCATAATCAAGCGTTTGGTCGATAGTAATAGTCTGTGTATTGCTTCCACAATCATAAGGCATTCCATTTAAATCAGCGACAATGCCTATATTCACATCAAGCGTAGCCCTTATTGAAACAGGTCTATCCGCCAATAATTGACCGCCAAAAAGATATTGCGGAGCAGTAAAGTTTTGCCCCTCGTTATAAATAATGTCCCAAGTTGTCGGTGCGTTATTTAAAACATTTCTACTGTTAGTTATTGTAAAATCTTTTTTACCTACTTTGTCCAAGTAGTTTGAGTTGTTTACGTTGACTTTATCAATGAAGTTGTTTTTAGCCAAAGTAAAGCTATCAATAGAAATTATTTTTTCAGCTGGAATTATTATTGCCATTTTACAACCTACTTATGTAAATTCGTTTCCCATCTCCGCTGTCTAAGCCGACATAAATATTGCACTGAGCCAACAGACAGATTTTGTCTAGGATACTTCTCAAATTATCGTTATTAGGCAAAGCAAGCGTTTTAACTGTTATTGTGCTGAGATATTCGCCGACATCGCTTTTATAACCTATTACTTCTCTTTGTACTCCTGCATTTTCAAAAATATTATAAATGAAGTCAAGCAAATTACTCCCTAGCATTTGCGAATTAACGCTAACTTGTATATTAGACCAGTTTTCTATTTCATCATACAGTGAAACACTAACATTTTTTTGGGAAACATTCCAGTCAGCACCCGATTTGTATTCCGCAACTTTTTGCCCAGCGATATAAACCCTAACTGGCAAACCAGCCTTTAAAAAGCCATAGGAAGAATAATAATAGATTTGATAATTATCGTCATATAAAGAAAGCGAGTTTTCCTGTGCTATACAACCATATTCAGCCGTGTCGCTTATCGTGGATTGAATGTTAAGGTTAAGACTTCTAAGACCGTTAGTCCTATCGTATTTAATTGTGATTCCGTCAACCAAGCCAGTTACACGAATCAGTGAATTTGGCTTATTCCAAGATAAAAAGATTACAACAATGCTTGTAGCCGCACTTCCGCTATCAGTCCAGTTAAAATTATAAGAAAGATTTGTGTATGTCTGCTCCCCCACTTTGATAACAATGGGGTATTCGCCTGAAATCTTATCAAAAAAGAAGCTAAGGCGTGTAATCGGATTTCCGTCCGACCGAGATATTGTTATTTTGAGCCCCTCATTTTTGCTACCAATCGAATAACCCTTTGTCGTGTCCGAATTATCGTAAAACGTGGAATTGCTTGTCAGGTTTGAAATGTAGCCGTCATACTCGCTCATATATGTGTCGCCAGAGCCAAGAACGGATTTGCCAAGTATAAAAGGTCTTGCCCCGTCAGAAATTGTTGAAAGAGTGTTTGGATAAGTGCTGTCTTTCACACCTGAGATATTGTTATAGGTGTTGCCAAAATCGACAGAGGTTATTTTGTTTTCTTGCGGTGCATATTCAATTTCCACAGAGACTCTCGGTGTCTGCATAAATCAACCCTCTTGCCATTTTGCATATAAATTT
This sequence comes from uncultured Coprobacter sp., assembly GCF_947855755.1. NCBI lineage: Bacteria > Pseudomonadati > Bacteroidota > Bacteroidia > Bacteroidales > Barnesiellaceae > Coprobacter > uncultured Coprobacter sp. Next base: position 28,485 of record NZ_CANUAR010000028.1, on the reverse strand, counting down.
CGATTCCCTGCTGGTATAACAGAGGCGGTAAATTTTATTTCTTCGCCATTTTCACGATAGTACCAGCCGAGCTTTGAATAGCCATTTATTTTTGGCTCATTGACAGCAAATGAAGTTCCATATTTGCCTTTAACGCTAGCCCAAACTTCGCCAAGTGCTATTTTGCTTTCCTCTTTGTAAAAAGTAAGCGTGTATTCTTTTATGCTATAAATTGCGTAAGCGGCGGAGTTACCATTTATTTTATATGTGTCGCCGTTTGAAATATATGAGCCATTTCCGCTTGCAACAGTATTCCACCCCTTGAAAGTATAAACTTTTTCACCAGTGTTATCTTTCAGTATTACGGTATGATTGTCGTCATCTGTGGTAACAACATCAACAACAGTAGGCAAACCGCTAATTGTGCTTCCGTTTGTAACAGAAATGCTAGTCGGCACTTCATTCTCTATGTCATTATCAAGCATTATGTGCTCTGTGCTCACACCGTTAAAGTTAAGAGAAAGTGCGAAAGTTGAAGTTGCGTTCCACTGTGCATATAAGATTTTGTTCGCCGTAAACACTCTTATTGCACCAGCGGGATACGATTCCCCAGAGCCGTCTGGCTGGTCATTCCAACCGCTAAAAACATAACCTACCCTTTCTAGCGTTCCGTTTGACGGCACTTCGTATTCCTCGCCAGCAAAACCAGTTAATCTTGTGGGCGGTGTTCCTGTTGTATCGCCTGCCTCGCCATTAGCACGAAATTCTATAATGTATTCGTCTACCAAACCAAGTGTCCCTGCGAATACTATTTGCGTGTTTTGAATAAAACCGTATTTCATCTCCATATCAGCCTTGTCGTATCGGCTTTGCATAGAGGAAGAACTTGGCTGTTGGGCGTAAAACTTGGCTACTTTATAAACATTGTCAAACGAATCGTAATATTCAACCGTTACCTCGTCCGCCTCTAACATTTTCATCATTTTTGAATATTCTGTTATTGGCAATATATTATAGACTACTGTAAAATACGGCACAAAAAACTTTTCAGGAAATGTGGCTATTTGACCACTCAGACCTCTTGACGGCTCTTCCGTATAAACTTTTTGCCTGTCGAACAGATAGGAGCTGTGCATAGGAAATTCAACGCCGTTTACAATAAGCGGTTTTACTGCCTTTCCTATGCCATTTACAAGTCTTTCCTGTATGCCAAGTCTTTTTTCGTCAGAACGCTGAATATATTTCATCTGCCTCTCCAATCTTTTCCTGTTATTCGTTTGCCCTCTTTGTTGACAACCGTAAACAGCTGTTGACCATTAACTCCGAGCTCAATGTTTGGTCTTGAATCTCTTATTGTGCTAATCAATCCTGTTTCCGCTATTGCCTCAATAAATCCCTGTTTTATCAAAGATTGCATTTGCGTTTGGTTAATAACGTTTGTCTGTGAGCCGCCAGTGTTTACAAGTGCCTCAGGTCTGCCATATTCATTCATATAGAACAATTCAGATTTTTCAGGGATACCGCCGTTAGCATAGCCCTTTGTTCCTGCCTTGGCTTGTACGCCCGCTATTGTAGCAGTTAAAGCAACGATAGAAGCAACCATTGCACCTACTGCCCACCATTTTGTTACACCTTGCAAAGTGCCAAGAGATAAAGCCAAACCAAATATGGTAGTAGTCAAAAGTGTAATAATAGAGATTGCTTTCTCAAATGTGCTCATATCTTCAAAGTTTCTAATAATTGCCAAAAGCATAGTGAGAGTCAACGCAAGACTTCCAATCAACATACTTGTATTAACTTGCATACTAGTAAATGTTGCTTTTAAGCTAGTAACAATTTTCTTGAAGGTACTTGTTGCAGACGAGAGTTTTGGAATTATTGATGTCATCGTTATAATCGCAACTGTCAACGCTATCAACGAAATTCTTGCTGCTATTTGAGCACCGTTCAGCTCATCTAGTTTGCCTATAAAGTCCACAATCAAACCTACAAGTATTAGAATAGGTATCCTGCTAAACGCAGTTGAAAGTCCTTTTGTAAGCCCTGTCATTTTGCCGAGATTTTTCAAGGCATTTATCATTGTGCTACCTACAAGTATGCCGAGAAAAGTTCCAGCTGTTGCGATAAGGACTTGCAAGTTATTGTTGGTCTGTACCCATTCGCCGTTTTCGTCTTTCTTATAGCCCAAAGTTTCCAGTATTACATCTCTGACCTTAATGGCATCATTCGATATGTTTTCGAGGGCGTCTGCCTGTTGTTCCATATATTGAGCCATAATTTTTTCAAGCTCGGCTGTCAATGCGACTGTTGCGTTTTGGTCTTCACTTTGGTCGTTAAGAACCTCAAATTTATCGAAAGACAACAGTTTGCCTGCCGCCTCTTCCAAATCAGCGTATTCGTCAGACACGGTTTCGACCATATCTTCTACTTCCCTGCCGACAGTAGTTACAAGTGGCTGGAAAGACCTTATGACAACAGTAAGTGCCATTATGATACCGTTAATTGTTATTATAACTTTCCTCAACGGTTCATTAAGGACATCACCGATAGCAAGTCCTAAGTTCTGTATGCCACCTTGCAATACCTTGACTTGGTTTGCCAACGAGTTAATTGTAATAGCACTATCGCCCCAAGCGTTCATTGCCGCATTTGTTGCGAGAATTGCCCTTGCAAGTACCTTTTGGTCTTGTGAGAGCTTTTTACTTGTAATTCCAAGTTGGCTCAGGACAGCATTACTCTGCAAGAGGTTATCAATACTTTGATAAGTTACGTCAATACCGACAGCACGCAAAGGCTTGGTTTGTCCAGAAAAGATACCCGCCTGCAATTTTTCCATTGCACTTTCAAGCGTAATGTTGTAGAAAGACGATATATCGGCACCGAGCTGTGTGAGCAAAACAGAAAGCTGGCTACCAGTTTCATTTGCTACGCCGATTGCATCAGAGAGCTGTTTGAAAAGACCTGTAAAGCGTACAATTTCAACCGTAGAATAGCCAAGCTGTTCGGCGAAATCTACTGCCCAGTTTACCGTATCCTCATATGTTGAGCCAAATGTTACGGCAAACAAGTTCAAGTTCTCGTACCAGTCTGCACTGATATTAAGAGCTTTGGTCGAAAGATTAACCATTTTACGCAAAATCATTAAAATTGCGGCTCTTTTTATGTACGTTTTAGCAACGCTATCTTCTTCTTGTTTCTGTTGTTGAACCAGCTTCTTTTGTTCTTCTAGTTGCTGTTTTTTAGTTTGTAGTTGCTTATATTCCAAAGATTGAGTGGATTGCAACTGAGCATTTACCTTCGCTGTTTCCTTTGCAATACGCAATTTTTCTTGAATATTAGCTTGTTCTTGTAGAATCGCCGTATTTTCAGCAAGTTTATTGTTTATTCTGTTTTGGACAGCCAGTTCTTGCGATTTTAGTTTTGCTTTTTGCGTAATATAGTCGTTGTTTCGTGCAAGCAGTGAAAGCTCATCTCTTGATACTTCTACGCCTTTTATTCTGTTAGCAACAAACAGTGAACTTGTCCTTCTGCTTGCCCGTCTAGCCATACGTACATTATTTTGGTCAAAAACGGCAATTTCTTTTCTCATCGCCGCTCTTGTGTACACGTCATACTTGTCTTCTTCTGGTTTTTCTGGCTTTGTTGCAAGAATCTTTCTAATGTTTTCTGCTGTCGTTTGCTGTCTTTTAGTATATTTATGTAAATTTTTAAAGTTATTAGAAAGTTCTTTGGTTACACTATTAACTAAATCAAGTGTGTTAGCAAAATTTTTATACTTTCTGTCTACGCTATCAACATTTGATATTAAGTTTATTTGAATGTCATCGCCACTTGATTTGTTTATAGCCATAATTCCTTATCCTTTCTCTGCTTTCCGCTGTTTAAAGAGTTCTACTTGCTGTTTCGCCCTTAATTTACGCATTTCCATTTTATCAGCAACAGCAATTTGATTGTCTTTTTTAAGTTCGAGCGGTTTCTGTGGGTAAATCTTGACTTTTTTAGTAGCCAGTGATTGGCTTATTGCCGCCATTTGGTATTGACCGCCTAACCAAAGAACATAGTTGTCATATTCTTGCTGTTGTTCGAGCCTTAGTATGTATGCCTTTTCATAAGAAAAAAACAGACTTGGCTCATCATACCAAAATTGCTCTGCCGTCATTCCATACAATAGAGAGTGCGGAAGCAACCAATTATAAAGATAGTCCAAGTACGAGGAGAAATCTTGCAACAGTTTTTTCGCCTTATACTCGGACTTTTCTGTTAAAATGTTATCTTTATGTTGGCTTTTCTCTGGTTGCTTCCTTTGATAAAATCCGTATTGTTAATCAGCGACATAAGTTTTTGCGAAAACTCTTCTTTTTGGTCATCCCCAATGTTGTAGTAGAGCACTTGAAACAAGTCGCAAGCGTTTTCATACGGAATATCGTCATCGAACTCTTTAACCGCATAGGCAAAAAGTGTTTCCATTATCTTAACTGCGTTTTCACCCTCATCAAAAAGCTCTGAAAATGACTTTTCCTTTTTCTCTGTTACCTTCAAGAGGCTATCAAAAAGTTTAGGCTCTTTTTTCGCCGCATTTCTCACGACATTTCTGTTGTTGGCAAGTTTATATTCCTTGCCATCAATTTCAAAAGAAAACAATACTGATTTTTCCATAAATTTTTCTCTCCTTTTTTAATTATTTTTTATAAATCAGCACTACCATCTTCAACAGGCGATTCTCTGTTTTCAGGAATGCTGTCAAGATTAAATTTAAGCGAGTCTGTTGTTGAGGCAACGCCAGAAAAGTCCATATAAGAGTCGTCAGCTTTTTTGAACATACTCTTAACAAGTGCAAATTCCGCCGCTGTAACTTTCAGTACGTTTTCAACCCAACCCATATTTTCTGGTGCAAGTGTAGCCTCGATAGTTCTCGGGTCGCCTTGTCTTGCAGTGTATTGACCTGTTCCCCTTACAATATGAGCAGAGAGGTCTTTATAAACTTCAACAAAGGTGTGTGGAACGGTGGCATCAAGGATTTCACCCCATCTCTTGTATCTGTCAGCTGTGTAGTTTGTGGTGTATGTTACATCATCAAGTGTCTGTCTGCCGCTGATTTTAGGTGTTTTGAGCAAGTCAGCCTCAGGTGCTTCAAAGCTCTCGATATCACCGCCGTATTCACCGCCGCCGTCATCTGTAATTGGAATAGCATAGTCAAGAACACCTGTCGTTTCGTTAAACCAGAACAGCTGTGTTCCAAGCATACCAATAGCAATTTTCTCATTAAAGGCATTAGCCAATTCTGTTTTTGCCATATTTGTTTCTCCTTATCTTGGTAATATTATTTTGTTTGCGTTATCACAAACTCCTGTTAATCTTGCCGTAAAACGACAAATGTCCTCGTTCAGGGATGGTGTTCTTGTTTTTTCAACAACTATAAGCCCCCTAGTAATATAATCCCCAAGCTCCATTTTTTCTTGTAGAGCTCGTATTACCCTATTGCAAATGTTTAAGCAGTTTTCGTATCTTTTCAGACCGCTTGTATAAACATTTATCTCAACCGAAAACCGAGAGAGGTACTCAATGTCTATAAAGTCTGTTGCATTGCTGTTTGTTTGTTGTCCAAAGATTTCAAAGCTCACGCAAGGGAATTGCGTTATCGAGTTGTTTATCTCGTCTGGCGAATAAAGTTTTATGCCGCCTTTAATTTTATTTTCTTTCCCATATTCTTTTAACACGGCTTTCAAGTGGTCGAAATAAGCAGAATAAATTTTTTGGTCTTCAAAAAACAGTCTAGCCATTGTTTAGTTGATTCCTTTCTTTTCTCAGCTGTCGTTTTGCTTTTTCAATTATGTTAGGCAAGCGAAGCATTGTATCGTACAAGTATCTTACGGGAGTTATACCGCTTGTAAAAACGCTTTTACCCCCCTTTCTCACCAAATCGCCCTCCGCAATGTATATGTCCTCAGAACGCTTGGTAAAATACCAACCCAACTTATCATAGGTTTTAAGATACCGCCAAGAGCCTGTGCCAAAATTTATCGCATAGCCCCAGCCGATTTCATAGCTTTCAGGGTGCGGATTGCTATCGCCAGCGACACCAGTACCATATTCAAGATACCACATTATATCGGGTTCATCGCCGCTAGGTGAACTAACAACAACAGCTTTTTGCTCATACGAGTAGTTTATAAATGCGGCATACATCTCGGTGTTATACCCGTTTTTAATTAGGTTTTGCCTTGCTTCCTCAACAAATAGCTCACCGACTCTATCAACAACTTGCTCAACATATTTTCGTGTTCTTTGCAATGTCGTTGTACGCCATTCTTTCGCTTTTTCGGCTATGTTTGTTTTTATTGTGCCGTTAATTGTTCTCAGCTTGCTCGCCATAATCTTTGAATGTCAACTTTACGTGGCTTCTTGATTTTCCTGTATAGCCAACAATTTCTTTGTTTATTAAAACAATTCTGTCCTCTGTGTCATCAACATCAAGTGGTTCTGCCTTCCAAATGATACTATTTTCATTAAAAGGAAGGATTTTATTGAGTGAACAAAAGGCTATTAGAGATGATTCGTCAAAGTTTATTTGGAAGGTGCAGATTAAACCACTTGTATGCAAATAGTATAACACAGGAATATCATTATTTACAGTCTTTTTTAAATATATTTTGAATTTTCCGCAAACCTCATCACTTTTACCAACAAACCGATAATCGCCATAGGGGAAATTCGGTGTTGGCATTTCGTTTATGAAAAATATTGTTTCCTGATTTATGTTTCTTGTTATCTTTGTTGCATTAACGAGAATTGCTTTGTCATAGTCAAAAGAAACACCATATTCGTTTTTTTCTGCGTTACCACTAGGTGTTTCCTGCCCACAGTGAATAACAATATCATCTGAGAAGACAGGCTGGCTATCTCGTCCGAGCGTATTGCCCATAGAAAACCTAATTATAATAGGCTTATTTTTATAAATTGACATATCAAATTATTTGAAGTGTGTTGCTTTGTAACTCCGCAATCGGAGAGAGGGTAAAGGATGTAGAATTGCCGAGAGATGTTGCACTTCTAGCACCCTCTATTCCTCCCTCGTTATAACTGCGGACAATGAAACGTGTCAGCGTGTAGTCGTGATAGCCACGCAAGAACTCCGTGTCATTTGAAAGTTTACGGCGTTTCCGTATTTCGCAAGTCCCAAAGTCAAGAAAGTTATTCAAAATTACTTTATCTGAACATTGGTCAGGGTCGCCAAGAGTTAATTGTTGGCTAGCCTTTTTAAGCATTGTTTCTTTCCAAACAGTGAGATTTTCGTACATATTTACTCCTTAGAGCGAGGAAACGTCTGCAATGACGATGCTATTCGCCATTTCAAGCGAAACCATAGCGTTCATAGAAACTTTTGTCATTACGTTTACAGGGTCTGTTTCTTTAATAGTAGTAATAGCAACACCAGTATTTACAACGCTTACGTTTGCAACATCAGGTGAAGTCATAAGGTCTGTTTCTTCTGGCGTAGGTGCGAACCAAGTATTACCCAAAGCCATATCAGGCAACAGAATTACGGTGTCATCAGGAATAAATTTAGTGAATGTGCCTTCTGCATTTTTATAGCCTTTACTGTAAATATAAGTGGTAACACCAGCTTCATTTGCAAGATATTCAACAATTTTTGAGGTGTTTGGAGTAACCTTTCCTTCGCCGAACACATAAATTGCGTTTTTAATTGCAGCGACCTTTTTCATTTTATTGAGTGTGGTCGAGTTCATAATGAGTGCATTAGGTCTAACGCCAGTATTAGCCTCAATGGTATCCTGCCAGCTTGTAATATCAGCGAGCGGGTCTGCTGTTGCTGTTGCAGTCCAGTCGGATGTTACTTTGTTTTCCGCTGGAACGCCGTAGTCAAACGAAATGCTTTGTCCGTTGCTAGAAAATGCGATTTTACCAGTGGTCAACGCTTGTGCTCTCATAAGTTCGAGAGTGAGTTCTGCATTATCTACGAGAGTTGTTTCATCATCGAAAATCTTGTTGAGTACCATATCAATGACTTGTTGATTTCCAGATTGAAGAACGTTCAACAGCTCTTTCCTCTGTTTTTCATTGATATTCATACTGTTTTTGAAGAAAGGAATTTCGGTTGTAAGTTTTTCAAAGCCCTCTCTTCCGATAGGAATAGCTTTCGCATCATAACCAGAAAGAGAAAGCGGTTTTACAGAGCCTTTTGCACCTTTAATATACGAAAGGTCTGTGCCGAGTTGCTTGTTGTCAGGGAAAAATACGCCCAAAAGATAAGGGGCGGTTTCCTTTGGTTTTTCGTTATAATATGCCGCTATTGCAGGTGCGGTAACCGATTCATAAATACTTGCCATAATTAAGCATCTCCTTTAATAAACTTAATTGAAGTCAAAGTTGCCTTTACGGATTCAAGTGCCGAAACAACTGTTGCATCGAGCATATCTGTGTTTACAAAACCAAAAATAAGCAGTGTTGCATTTGCTTTTGTCAAATTCGTAACGTCGATGTCGTGCCTTGCAATGCCGTAGCAAGTACCACCGCTGCTTGTTACAGACAACTCAGTTGACCTTTTCGTCAAAACATCAGCCGAAGCGTAGAGAGGTGTGCCAGCTTTAATAATTTTTTTGCCGTCTGCGCCAGCCGAAACGCCAGTAGCGGAAACGATACACGAAAGACCAAATGCGAGTTCTGGTGCGATAAGAATATCGTTTTCAGCCAAAAATTTTTCGCTTTTAACCATAATTGTGTTCTCCTTTATTTGCTATAATATTTTTTAATTTCCTCTGCCCTTTCACGGAAAGACGGCTTGTTTGGTTTAGGTTCTTCGCCGACAGGTTTTTGTTTCGGTGCTGGCTGACCAGCTTTAAGTGTTTCAATCAATTTTTGTTTTCTTGATTCATCGAGTGTTTGTCTTTCTTTTACAAGAGCAGTAAGCGTTTCTTGCGATTTCGCCAAATCATCTCCGACAAATCTATCCAAGAGCAATTCTCTTTCTTTTTCCGAATACAAATCAGCTGGCAAAATGTTTTTGCACTCAGACCTGTTATATTTGTGTGTCAATTCTCTGATTTGCTTTTCGTATTTTTCGTCTGGTTTTTGATAAGTCTTTTTAAAACTCTCAACACCCTTGCTCACCTGCGAATCAATAACTCTTTGCATTTCGCCAGTAAGACCATCTTTGTCGATTGAAACCGAACCATCTTCGGCTGTAACTATAAACTTTTGTACGTCAATTTCCATAATACCTCCAAGTTCGTACTTTGCCTTCCCCGAGTCAGTTAAAGCAAATACGCCCCTATTTTATTTAAGCCCCTGTCGTATTACCGCCAAGTTCTTTACTTTTTATGCTGTCCAATGCTTTTTGTTGGTCTACCGCAAATTGTATTTCAAATGCGGCATCTTCCTCTTTGCCCCTTTTATTAAGCCTTGCTGTGCTTATCGGGTCGGAAGAAAGGTTTGTTATACGCAAAGCCTCTTCATCACACATACCAGAGTTTCTAAGCGTGCTATAAGCCTGCGTGCTATTTATCATATTTTCGACTTTATTGCGATTGGACTTAACAGTAAAGTCTTTTGTTGTAAGCGAATTAAATGGGCAGTTACTATTGAGCTTGCAAATAGCCAATATAACATCAAACATCTCGTTTTCCGATTCCAAAGCACAAGATGTTACAAGACCTGCTATATTTTCAAGTGAGCGATAACCATTTCGCCCCTCAACAGCTATGCCCGTGTCAGAACCGCTTGTTCTGCTATCTCTATTAGGAATATGAGTTACTTCTTCGAGCTTGTTTGACAAAAAGTCTTGCAATGTTTGAAGCTGGCTTTGGTTCACCTCAATATCAAGTACCTTTACCTCTGGTTGCGGTGCATTTATGTCTGTTACGCTTTTAAAAGCTAAGATTCCGTCCTTTATGGCTTCTTTAACCCTAGACAATGCTCCGTCAGCCCAAATGTCGATATCTCTTAACAGCAAAATGTAATCGCTTTTCTGTTCAACCAAGTCAACACGATAGCTAGCCAAAGCGTTTATTGCGTTAATAAGGTCAATAGCCTGCTCAAAGTCAGAGGTTCTATCCTGCTTTCTTTCGTATTCAATTATCGGAATACGATTATACAAAATCGGATAGGCATCAAATTCGATAGGCATACCGTCAATGAGAGATGTGAATGTCGTATGATAATATGTTCTTCCCGACTTCACAAAATGCCATTGATGATATTTAGTCCAACAATCGAACTCAGTTTGCTTAGTTATTTTTTTGAACTCTTTGTTGTAGACTTCTTTCTCATAAAAACGAACAGCCAAAACCTTTTCTTTTTCAAGAGAGTTTTCGTAGACACAATATGTTGTCATCGGGTCGATTTCAGAGAAAGTCCTAAAAAACATTCCTCTCTTCTCTTCCTCGGCTGTTGCCGGACGAACATATTTATAGCCAAGACCACAAATGCCCGAATCAAGAACGGTGTGCATTGTTTTTTGGTTATAATTATCGTCGTCAAGACAGTCTATAAGTGCCTTTATCTCTTCCTGTTTGTCTGGGTTTCGGCTTGAAATGGTAAGCGGATTTGCGAAACAATATGCGTTTATCGTAGTTACGACAACGCTAGCATAGTCAATCCCGATTTTATTGTTTATCGATGACTGCTGTACTTTTGTTTTGTTCACAATATCCGTTTTGTTATAATAATAGTTTTTTAGCCTTTGCATATCGGCAACATTCATTTGATGACGAGGCATAGTCAGCTCAATTATTTTTGGGATTATAACCTTGTCTTCTTCAATATTGCCAGTAGGAATGAGGTCTGTAAATATTTTAATTCTACCGTTTTGCAAAATAAACCTCCGAAAAAAAAGCCACTTGTTACAAGAGAACAAATGGCTCATCGGCTCAAAAACATATCTTTAATGTTTTTTTAGCACAATAAAATGTAATTGTCAACACCTTTTTCAAATATTTTTTATTTTTTTTATTTCGAGCGGCACTACGCTACCGCATTTCTTGCAAAAAACAGTTATTCCGCTTGCAAAAGATTTCCCCTCGCAAAATCTGATATATGAAATCTCTTTCCCACACTTAGGGCAAACGTATTTTTTGTTTATCTCCATAAATCCACCTTTGAAACACCAGCAATTTGCGTTAATCTGTTTTTTCTGCAAAAAAGTCGCTTGTCAGAGAAAGTTGCAACGCTATCAGGTGCGTCATCAGGGTTTGTTGACTTGCCGATGTTCTCTTTGCTATCGAATCTAGTGAAATAATACATAAAATTATACAATGCACTTCCCCTTTTTTGTGCGAGAACTGACGGAAATTTGATATTTGAGCATATAGTTGCTTCTTGGCTCAAAATTCTTTGCAATTTGCTCTCTTTCCCCTTTGACTTTGCAGCGAAGACTTCCTCAATTTTCAGAGAATCATAATGCAACATTTTTAGTTTATCTTGTATAAGCGTTCCTATCGTGTTACTTGTATTGTTTTCAATAATTAGGTCAACTATTGAATTGTTTATTATGAAATTAACTATTTTTGACAAAAACAAGTTTTTCGGGTCGCTGTTTATGCCAAGCGATGACTGCTCAAATATTGCATCGGTCAAATAATAAAAGCCGTCCTTTTTGTTGTACCTAAAAACAGGCATTGAGAACCAGTCGTTACCACTTTTCCTTGTCGGGTCAAGAGAGGCGTGAGCCGTTTTTTCAAGGTCTTCTACTGGCAAAACATCGTATGTCATTATGTTTTCGTAAGAGAATATTCTTGGTGTTCTGCTAGCCTTTTTCTGCCTATAAATCAAATCAAACTCGTATTCTTTCAGACCATTTTGAATTTCTACAAGTTTTTGAGTTGAAATTAGGTCTGGTGCAAGACTTTCGCCTTTCGCGTTAAAGCAATCGACAGTGATAACAACGGTGTTGTAATGCTCTGTGTGCCTAACAAAAGGGAAACGCTTGTCTTGTTTAAGCAAACCGCTACGTTCAAGCTCGTCTATTATTTCGATTTGTATACAGTTTTCATTGTAGAAAGTGCCGAGATAGATTTCGGGGATATCCTCGCTCTCTTTTCTTGCCAAAACATCGGCTTTAATAATCGTGCTTTGCTGTTTGTGAATTTCGTCATTATTCATTTCCTTAACACCGTTGGAAATGTCATCTGTTATAATCGCAACAAAAGCACGCTTTGAAGGGAATGAGCCGTAAATGGACAGTGCAAAAAAGGAAGCCCTAATTCTTGCGTCCAAGTCGGCATATTTCATTTCCTCGACCGCTTCTTTTTCAAAGATTTTGCACTTATTCCCAACAAAATACTTTTCAAGCTCTGGAAAAATAAGTTTAATTTTTTCATTTTCGTGTATTCCTCTTATTTGCAAGTTAAAACCAGTTGCGTTGTCCTTTTCGTTGCTTATTCTGAGAACTCCGCTCGTAGAATAATAGAGCCAATGAAGGATTGACGACATTACCGAATAGTAGTTGCCGAGAAACGATTTCCCTCCGTTTGGCTCAACAGCAAAAATAATTCTTTTCGGCTTTATATCGTCCTTAAACTCAACGCCCATTTTAACAGCGTTCATTTTGTTTAAATAAAATGCGGCGGCACTAAGCAAAGGTTTTCGCTTCTCGTATGGTCTTTTTTCTTGCGGCATATCAAATTCATACACCTCAATCATTTTTTCCAAATCCCAACGAGCGGCGATGTAGAGCAACTTCTTTGAACAAATAAACAGTTTTTCTCTCCACTCAGCGAATTTCTGCTTATCTGAAACTTTGCGGAAATTTATTCCAAAGTTAAACTGCTCCTTTGCGTGGCTATAAAGTATATTTGCAAAAAAACTTATCTTATAGTCAAGATTTACCGTTTCGTGCACCCTGCTATTCGCCTTGTTAAACTCTTTATAGTTCATTAACGCCTGAAAAGCCCTCTCAACAAAAGCAAAGCCGAGCAAAACAACCTTTACCATTTTCTCGAACTTGCTTCCGTTTGGACTATAATGCTTTCTAAGCGTATCAAGCGTTTTGACTATATCAGTCAACTCGTCAATAATTTCGTTCTGATTTTCAAAAAGCTCGTTTTCTTTCATTTGCCAACTGCTTCCATACCGCAAATAATTTCGCTTATTTTCAAAAATTCTTCCTTGTCAAAAACCAAAATCTCGCAATATTTCTCTATTTCGTCCTGCTTATAATTCTTCTTCTTTTGAATATTAAGCCTGTGATTAAGTGCTTGCGGCGTTATGCCAATCCGCTCAGCAAAAGTCTGATAGGAAAAGCCTCTTTTGAACATTAGAAACTTAACTAATTTGCCATAACAGCACGGCTCGTTCTTCCTTTCGTGTCCATAGCTACTAGAAAATTTTGCATCATAGCTATTTGCCTGCCTAGCAATTAAAACTCTCTGTTCTTCGCTAAATTTCGTCATAAACTCCTCTAAATAAGGAAAATGGCATATTAAGTAGGGAGCTCTACAAAATATGCCTTTTCGTGGGGTAAAGTATGTTGGCGATGAAGTGAGTGATTCACCGCCACTCCCAGCAGAAGGTTAATTGGGTGGCAGAGCTTCAACTGGGAATTGCATAAGAGGCAAAGAGTGTTTGTGAACTCTTTACGCTGTAATCTTACCATACCTTTATAGACTTGTCAACACTTTTATAAACTTTTTCTTTATATTTTTTGATTTTAAAAAATTTTACAGACCTGCCCCGCCCATTAACGCCTGATTCGCATCGTGTGCCGCATAGTTTCTCAAACATATTTGATAATCCATTATCATTGTCCTCACCTCGATAGGAAAATCAAGCTCATTTACGATTTCCCTCATTTCGTGGTAAAGAAACTCGCACAGCTTAAACATTTCTTCAAATGTTTCCTTTGCATCTCTAAACTCAACAGAAAGACACCTCTCATAATTCAGTGCCTCTTTAATTGACGGCTCTTTGATTCCGAGCGTTATGCCTATTTTCCCAAGTGAATTTATCATTTCTGTTAATTTCGCCGAGAAAGAGGCTAACAAGCCCTGATTAGCAACGAAAGTTTCAGATATCAAGTACCTCTGCAAAATTTCAGCGTCCTCTCTACCAACTTTCAACGCACTAAGCAAATTTCTGTATTTTTCAACAGACTCACCAGTGATTTCCTGCAAAAACGAATTTTTCATATCCCACCAAATTAACTTCTCTTTACTTTGTTCTCTGTACCAGTAACTACACTACCAATCCTCTCTGAGCTCTTGACACGTCCCCTTTTAGGGAGTAATACAACACATATAATTATATATTATTATACTACTCTCTAAAACTAAGAACTTTTCGCTTACAACTAGGTACTACCATACCCCCGTCGCCTCGCTTAACACCAGAACACTAATGCCTATTAGCTCCGACACCGCACAAAAAAAGAAACAGCCAAACACCAAAAACTCACTCGCTGTTTCCATCTCTGCACCGTCCCTTGTCCCCGAGCACTCTCTTGCTCGCTAACGAACCGCCCAGAATAATATTTCAACAGGTCGTTCTCACCCTGCTTACGATAAGCCGCTTTGTGTCTCACAGCCCACCGAGCAGACTCTACGACATCGGCTCTGCCACACCCTATTCAGTTTCCCTCCGTCTTGCTCTGCCACTTCGGACGCTCTTATTCTCTTTTCCCTATTCTACCACCCCTCTCGCCGCCCTGTCAATATCTTCTCCATAATTTTTTGGTGAACAAATACTTTATATTTTCATTTCTACGGTTTGGGTGGGGAGTACCCCCGCCATTCTGACCCAAAAATGAACATAGGGGTAGGGTGGTTCATTTTTAAAAGCGAACGGCATTTTTTTATTGTCTTTTTTCAAGTATAACCTTGCAAAAACCTGTAAAATGTGGTACTATATTTAAAAGGAGGATGACAACTGAATAACACAGCCGCCCGACTTCTAGGGCGGAGGCAAAGCGTCATTCGGGGCGTTTTAGAAGCGTGAAGGGGTTTTAGCTAAGTTCAACCTGCCAGAGCGGCAAAAACAGCGCGGGCAAGACTGTTGCGACGATACGAGCGACAGCGTAAAGATGAAAAAAGAAAAAAAGGGGTAAATTATGATTTTAACAGCAAGGGATAGCATTGTAAAGATGAATAAAATGTCAGTATTGCGCGATTATTTGAGTGAATACGATTCGGCGATATTGAGTTTGACGTGGAATATTTTCAGGACAACCGCGGACGGCAGGGCAAGCGTTTATAGAGAAACGGACGGGCAAATGATAGAAGTCAAACGCGTTTCAGGCGACATATTGCCAGCGATAGCGGCAGAAGTGTACAGTGTGGACATAGACGACAGGGGCAGGGCGTTTATTGTGGACGGACAGGGACGGCGTTTTTTTATAACAAAGAAAAAATCCGTTGTCTTGTGCAAAACCTGCGGGGCGTTGTACGAGGAAGGCATCCGCCATCGTTGCCACAAAGTAAAGTGTGCAATTTGCGGCGCGGATGTGGATACGAAAAAAAGCGGAGGGCTTGCAATGTGCCCGACTTGTTTTGCCGAACAGATAATGTTTAGAGATTATCACGCAGACAATCCGACAATAGATTTTGACAAAAACAGAAGTAAATTTTTCCATTTTGGAATTGAGTTAGAAGTGGATGCAAACAGCTCGCGAGACAGGGCGGGGACGATAAAGGAAGTCAGCAAGATTTTAAATACGATTACGCCGTACAAAAAAACAGCCGTATTCACGAGAGACGGAAGCTTAAACTACGGCTTTGAAATTGCAACTTCCCCCCGCTCCCTTGCGTGGTATGTGAAGCATAAAGACGATTTTAGAAAAGCATTTGAAAAAATCACGGATGCGGGATATCTTGGACACGATATAAATACAACAGGGCTACACATCAACGCCGATTTGACGCCGTTTGGCTTTGAGGATGAAACCGCTTGCATCAAACTCTCTTATCTTTGGTACAAGCACATCGGGCTGCTGGGCGTATTGTGCAGAAGACCGAACGGCTCATATTGTGCCGTAAAGAATTATAACGGCAGAAACAGTATGTCAAAAATAATGTCGACTTATCTCGCTAAATCGCATACAGACATTGTAAACTCCACACACGAAGGCAGGGTTGAATTGCGACATTTTAAAAGCACGTTGAAGGTCGAAACGTTTATCGCATCAATCGACATCGCAAACGCTATTTTAAAAATTGTTAAAAAATGTTCGTTGGCTGACATCAATAACGGCATTGAGGCGGCTAGACTTATCCGCGAAAACCTGGAGACAGAGGACGGGAAAGCATACTTTGAATCAAAGAAGGGAGCATTTCCGGCAGGGTACGAAAATCAACTGAGAGAGACAAACAGGGGGGTCTAAGATGTGCATAATTGTAGTCAAAAACTTTAATCAGACAGTGGACACAAAAACGTTAAAACGCTGCTTTGACAGCAATCCAGACGGGGCGGGCGTTGCGTGGACGAACGGGCACGGCGTAACAATACAAAAGGGGCTGCTCACGTGGGCGGACTTTGCAAAAAAAGCCTTGAAATATAACAGCAAAGAATATGCCGCAGTTTTCCATTTCAGAATTGCCACTCACGGCGGAGTCAGAGAAGAGTTGACTCACCCTTTCCCCATAACGAACGATTATTCATTGTTGAATAAAACAAAACTGAAACATCTTCCGTTTGCAGTGGCTCATAACGGCGTTTTTTCAATGCTTGACTTGGACATCCCTAAAAATCAATCCGACACAACGGCATTTATTGCAACGTTGTTGACTCCGATTTTGTCGGCAAAAATCAACGCAACGGCATTACAGACGGACGAGGCGGCATTTGATAAGATTATCAACCTGCTTGTGTCAGGCAACCGCCTTGCAATTATTAACGCAGACGGCACAATTCACCGCTACGGCAAAACGTGGTACGAAAAAGACGGGATTTTCTTTTCAAACTCCTCATATATGGAATGCCGCAGTTACGGCTATTATCCATATTCTTATGGCGAATACGGTTATCCCTCCGCCTACTACCACAACGGCAAAAAGATAAGCCGAGGGGAATATGAAGTCCGAAAAGAACTCAACAACATTATATCAATGAAATGAATTTTATACTATTTTGCATTGCGGTGGCGGTTATAACCTTTATACACGATTTAATCGGGTGGAAATAATGAAAAAGTACGAAAAAGATTACAAGAGAGCGGCGGCGTTGCTAGCGTTATATGGCGACAAACCGCAACCGACAAAAAAGGACATAGCAAAGGCTATTTTATTCCAAAAGTAACAGAACGGAGGCGGGCGAAAGCCTGCCCCCTTTTTTTATGCCCTGCCGCAGTTTTCCATTTACGTTTAAAAACAACCGCAGTTTTAAGCCGACAAACACGACACAACGAGCAAACAAAAAGCAACGTATCACCACACCGAAAGAAAAAGACAGCCGGCAGAACGGACGGCACGCCCTCAAACCGATATCAAAACAAGCCCGTAAAATGGGTTACAAACGGCAAAACTATGCATGCATATGCCCACACAAGCAGGAAAAACATCGCCCACAACGGAAACAAGGCACGAGAGAACGGCAAAAACACCGTGAAAACCGCCCCACCGTTAGGAAGTACGCATAAATGAACGACTGTTCTCTAAACTGCGGCTACGCCAACAACACGACACCCGAACGACACGAGCTTTTGCTCGGCTTTTGCTCACAGCTTTTGCTAAACCCACGACTTTTTCGACACTAGTCAATTATTTTACTACTTTCGCTTTTGCTACTACCGTAAATTATTAGACACAAGTCCTTTATTTGACGGCTTTTGCCCTAAACTGCGGCTTTTTCTACTGCCGTCGCTTTTGCAACTCTTTTCTTTTATTTGACACTAGTCTATTTTTAGACACTAGTCGCGTAACTCTCAAAAACACCGCTTTTTCGGCTTTTTCTGACCACTTCGCCCTATTTTTTGCCACTTTTTGGGTATTTTCCGACCACTTTTGGCTTTTTCTAACCACAAGTTTGGACTTTTTAATTATGTTGACTAGTCCACAAAAAGCAATTCCCACATATATAAATATAAATAAGGGGGGAAAAACTATACTATATATCATATGATAGCCGATATAGGGAAAGAGAAAATAAGATAGTACATAGGGTATGATATATAATATATAAATATAGGGGCGGAGAAACGGGGCTGAGAGCGGCGAGAGTGGCAAAACTGGGCAAGAGTGCCGTCAGAGGGCTTTTCGGCGGAAAAACAGCAAGAGAACCTTAAATGCGAGGCAAGGCGACAAAGCAAAAAAATAAAATCTTAAACATTTTTTAAAAATAATGCTTGACAATTAAAGTATAATCTGCTAAAATGCAATTAGAAAAACAAAGGGGCAACCTAAAAGGGGGTAAAAAATGAAACTTTGGACAAAAAGCATTGAAAACAAGGCAAAGAAATTTCCGCTTTACTCACAAGACGGAAAAGGGCAAGAAGCCGAAATTATTGTTAAGTATTTCAACCCATACGGCTCTGGAACGTGGCTTATTACAGAGGCGGAAAAACAAGATGATGGCGACTGGCTTTTGTACGGCTATATGCACATCACTGAATGGGAGTGGGGCTACATAATGCTCAGCGAAATTGAAAACGCAAGAATAGGTGTTTTTAAAATGCCACTTGAAAGAGATTTGTATATTGACGACCACGCAAGAGTTAAAGAGTATGCTCGTTGATGTATACTTACTAAAAAAATAACACACACCACAATATTATTTATTAAACGGAGGTAAAGACAATGAAAAAATTTTTTGGCAAAAAGGCAAACAGTGAGGGCAAATTTGAAAAGGCAAAATCGGGCATTATCGAGGAAATCAAGACAATCGAGGAAATTCGCCGCTCTTATGGCGAAAACACAATGCTCAATAATAGGCTTTTGGAAGAAAAACGCATCGCGAACAAGTTTTTTGAGTGCGACTACACCCTTGAAATAGAGCCTATTCAGACAATCGAAAGCAAGGCGAGAAAGGCTAAAACCATTGAGATGAAACCTTTTGCGGCTTTTGCAGAGGGCGATAAAAAGGCAGAGCCAGTATTTAACATCGGAAAAGGGTGGCAAAAGGTTGAAAAAGACGGCAAATTGCAAGTTGTTTTTGACAACGGAAAATGGGAAGCCAGACACAACATCCCAAAAACTGGCGTATTGCACACTTACGAAAAGTTTATAAACGCAGAAAACCCTATCGAATATCTTGCCAGTATTAAAATCGGGGACGAAATCAGATACAAGGCGAAAAACGAATCAAAACCTAAAATCGGCAAAGTCACTAGCGTGCGTATCTGCTACAAGGCATATTCTTGCCCGTTTTATCACTTTCAATTAAGTGGTGGCGGAGTAGCTACTTACAAAAACTTTTATTAAGGGGGGGGAACAAAGAATGGAATATATGTGCTTTAATTGTGGCGAGTGCTTTGACGAAAGTGAGATTAAGCACGAATATGAAAACCACCCATACGGAATGGGAACGGCGGCAGAACAAATAGACGTTTGTCCGTATTGCGGAAATTCAGACATAGGCGAGGCAACCAGATGCAAAAATTGCGGCGAAATATCGCAAGACAAACTCTTTTACGGCATCTGTCCAGACTGTCTTAAAAGTTTGCAAACCCCACAAAATTGCATTGAGTACATTAAAGACAATGGGCTTTTGGAAGATTTTATCGACTACTTGGGCGATTTCACCGACGAAGAGTTCTTGCTAAATAGCGTTAATTCAGCTCTTGTTGAATACGTTTGTGCCGACGATGAACATTTTGCGACTTGGTACGCAATAAAGTATCTATAACAAAAGGGGGAACATCAGTGAAAACCTGCAAATCAAGTGCGGAAATAGCGGCGATAAAAGAAACTTTAATTAAAAAAACCAACGAGCGTGAGCAAGTCCGCTTGCAGGTTGCCGCAACAAAACGAAAAATTGACTCGTTAAAACAAAAAATAATTTATAACAGCCGGCTTTCAAGCATTGACAACGCAAAAATCGAATATCTGAAAGACTGCTTAAATGAGCAAAATCAACGATATTTTAAGTTGAAGCAAATGAGCAAAAATTTGACTGCCGAAATTACGCCGCTGAAAGCAACTATTGTTTATTATGACACAAACGAGCTTGACCTAAACCACAAAGAATATACGCTTTGTCATCAGCTTTTCGGCAAAAAGTATTCTGAGCTTACCGAAAAAGAAGTGCAAGAATACAATCGAGAAATTTACAAAAAGAAGAACAAAAAGAGAGGCGGCTTTTAACCGCCTTTTTCTTTTGCCTTAAAACGGAAGCTCTTGCAAGTCCATATCAATCGGCTCTAAGTCTTCTATTCGAGGTCTTGCTCTTGGTGCAAGGTCTTTTTTCATTTGCTTTAAAATCTCATCGGCTTTTACTTCTTTCAGCACATCGGCTTCGGTGTAAATCTTTCTCTCGGCGTCATACTTTATGCCGACCAAACCGTTTCCGTTGCCTTTTGTCTTTAAAACTTCAATAAAGCCATCGCAATTTTCATAGTTAAAGCCGTTTTCAGCAAGATTCAAAATAAAATTGTCAAGGTCTGTACAGCTTTTGCGTATCATATCTTTTCGATAAATCGCCAAAACATTATACGCCTTGTTCGAGATATTTTGAGAGCCTGCGACATCGGAAATGTCTAGCCGAAAACTGTTTCTCTCAATTTTTCTTTGGTGAGCAACAAGAATAACAATCGAGCCTGTATTTAATGCGAATTGTCTTATCTTTTCCGTTATTGCCGTTTGTTCGCTGAACACATTACTCGAAATATTGTCAATGCTTATCAGATTGTCAACGAAAAAAACCTTGCAACCTGTTTCTTTGTGGCAATCAATCATACCCTTTAAGATGCTGTCAATATCTCTTGCCGCCTTGTTTCCGTAAAAATAAATGTTATCGTCAAGTGCCGCCCTAAGCTCTGCCTCTTTCTGCTCTGTAACATACCAATCTTGAATTGTCGTTGCGTTTCCGTTTGCATCAACAAAGTTTACTGGGCGATAGTCTTTTCTTGTAGAGTTTTGGTGGTAAATAAGGTTTTTGAATGACCTTGCCGTATGTTCGCCTGCAAAATAGAACAGCTTTTGCTTTTGCAGTATCGTTTGAGAAATCAATCTTTGTATAAAGGTTGACTTCCCCGCATTTGACTGACCCACCAAAAGGGTGATTCCGACTTCAAGACCTTTTATCAAATAATCAAGGTGCGGAAAACCTGTCAAAACCCTAAATGGGCTTTCTCTGTAATAGGGTATTTCCTTAAACGAAAAATACGTTCTCTTTTCACTCATAAAATTTCTCCCCCAAAATCGTCTTCGGAAAGTGCTTTTACTGCCCGAAAGTGCCGTGCTTTTGCCGATTCTTTATCAAAGGCATAGCCAAATCGACTGTCAAAATATGTTGACTTATCAACTTCATCAATGCAATCAAGCAAAGCCTCGCATTTATCTAGGGCTTCGTCAATGCATAAAAACAGCTCTGTTTCAAAACTTTCTGCACTTTTGTACAAATCAGCCGCACATTTCGGTTCTAAGCGGCGAAACAACATTTCGAGTATTCTTTTTCGAGTTATGAGATAATTCCGCCAGTAATCGCTCTTACGCCCCCAAAACGCACAATAACGACGCTTTTGTTCCTTTCTTTCAACGGCTCGCTTTATTTTCTCTTGTTCAGCCTCTGATAAGGCACTGTCAAGGATAAAAATGCCAAAGGCTTTGTCTAGCACTTTCACCGCCTCTTTAAAACTAGCACCTGTTTCGTGCTGGTAGAAAGAAATAACATCGCCGTATCTTCCGCAAGAATAACAATAAAAACTGTCTGCCTTTATATGACAACTTCGTGTTCTTTCCGAGCCGCAACGAATAAAGCCGTGAGAGAGGTCAGAGCCGACAAGCCGAGCAACGTCAAAACAGCTAACTCTTGCCTTAATCGCCTCAACTGCCTCACTCATAGCTAAATTTAACTTTCCGCCATTTTTCGCCATACTTTTCCTCCATATTTTTCTCAAACAGCTCGTTTGTCTGTTCAGCATAGTCATAAACCATACTTGTCATAAAAGACGAAGCCATTTTCACATAGCACTCATCTCTGCCTGCGATATAACACTCTCTCAAATAGGCACGGAACGCATAGAGAACTTGATAAGGGTAAAGCCGCTTTTCCTTTGCTTTTGCCCCAAGACAGCTTTTCAGCTTTTTCTTTGTTGCCGTTCTGTCAAACCTCTTGTTATAGCCGTATTTGCCGTATTCCGATTTGATAATGTCGCAAACGGTGTCAAACGCTATTTTAACGCCCTTGTTTTTGTTCTGAGCCGTGTCAGCCTTGTTTTTGAGCAAACACTCGACAATTCCGTTTTTATCGGTTACAGACGAAATGTCGCCCCCAAACAGCTCTTTGTTCTTGAAAATAAAATCTTTGAGCAACTCTGCTACCTCTCTGTCGCTCATTCTGCACCCCCTCTATTACTACCTCTAACTATGTTTAAGTACTAATTATTTTATATATACTATGAACGTACACATAAAAGACTAACTATACTATGTATAGAACTTCTACACTTAAATAACTCTCTGCTTTAAATAAATGTTCCTTGTGGGATAGAAGTACTAACTAAGTAAGAGATACATAGGTCAATCAAAATTCTTTTTTGTCGCTTTTTCACGCTCGAAAAACCTCTCAATCTTGCTGATTGTCTTTAATCTGAGTTCCTGCTTTCTCTGCTTCTCAATGCCAATGATTGTTTTGACATTAACGCCAATTTTTTTAGAAAGCTCTAACTGCGAGCAACCACTCTCTTTTCGGTAGGCTAACAGTTCTTCACGGAATATCAAACTTTGTTTATCTTGCACGGTATCACCCCCTTTGCACCACTATAAACCATTTTGCACCTTTTTGTCAAGGCTCTGCTTATAAAAATTATAAATAAAATTTGAAAATTGTGTTGACAGATTGTAAACTTTGATTTATAATGCTGTTAGAAAAGGACGAGCGTACGGCTCATTCAAAGATTAAAGGAGATTTGTTTTTATGAAAAATATCGAAAGACAAAAATCGCTTGACAAAGAAAAATGGCTGTTGAGCGAAAGCGAAAAGCAAGATATGAGCGGCAAAATGGGCTATTGTCAGTTTTGTAATTCTTGCAATGACGGCGTATGTGTGGCAAGTCAAAGCGAACGAGAGAAGGGCGTTTTGTGTGCGACTGCCTATAATCGTGCAGACAGAAAAAGGAGAAAGCAAGCGTAATGGCAAGCAAGAAAGACGAGGCAATGCTCCCTAAAAACGAGATAAAAAAGTGCGACCTCGAAACGCTCAAAATTATTCGTAACTCTATTCAGCGAGAATATGTCGATAAGGCACAGGGACGAATTTTTATGACTGTCGGCGAAACACTTGTCGAAGACTTAGACAAAATAATAGAGGTGAAAACAAATGCGATTTGAAAAGATAACTGGGCTTGTTCTTGAAATGCAAAAGCATCAGAGGGGCAAGAAAATTATCTGCTCTCAGCCTATTTCACCTGTTGGGGTAGCAAGGGTGCTTGGCTTGACTTATCAAGCTGTGCTTAAAAAGCTAAAAATAAACTACTTCACGGTCGAGGAAGCGTTTAAAATACAGAGAGAGCTTTTCCCCGATTTAACAATGGAATATCTCTTTCAAGAGCAGGAACTTTAATACGATTCATTCGCAATGGCGGTGCGATGAAAATATTTTTAAAAAAGGAATTATATTGTTTTTCTCAGATGCAGTATCAAATGGTATAGCGACCGCCACGCTATATTATTTAAAAAAGGCTTGACAAAGTGCATTGTGTGGTATATACTTATAGTAACAAAAAAAGAGAGGGTAAATTATGAGATTGTGGCATACGGATTTGATTGAGGTGCTGCCTCGTCAGCAATTATTGGGGCAATGGAGAGAACTTAACAGCATTTTTAAAAATCAGAACAAGCACGTTTTGATTAACTTTGTTTATAAGTACGATATTTCTCACCTCTATGTTTACGGGTTAAAAGTTATAGACGAAATAGAAAAAAGAGGTTACAAGGTAAACAAAAGAAAATTTGATGAGTATTTTGACGGGTTTGTGTGTAAAGAAATCTACAAAGAATGTTTCAAAGAAGCAAAACCATTTGCTCAAAAAATGACCGATAGATACTTGCGACAATGCTACTACAATTTGCAAGAAAAATATGATTGTGGCGGTATTACGGAAGAAGAGTGGGAAAAGATTGAAAGTAAAGTGAAAGAAAAGGGAGAATATAATGATTAAAATTTTACTCGGCGGAAGCCCTTGCACAGATTGGAGTATTGCAAAAAAAGATAGAGAAACCGAACCGAAGGGTAAAGGCTGGGAATTATTCAAAAATTATTGGATTGCAAAACAGAAATTCTGCCCGGATTTTTTCTTGTATGAGAATGTAAAATCAGCAAAAGACGTTATCAAAGACGAAATCAAAAAGCGGCTGGAAGTTTGGGACGGCACGCTGCTTATGCCGGACAGCGGAGCAAGGTACATCGAGATAAATTCGGCTCTTGTATCGGCGCAGAACAGGCAGCGGTTTTACGTCCATAATTGCGGCGAAGTCGGACAACCGAAAGACAGGGGCATTTTGCTTAAAGACATTTTGGAAAGCGGACAAGGCTGGACGGACAAAAGTTACGCA
Source organism: uncultured Coprobacter sp. (assembly GCF_947855755.1). NCBI lineage: Bacteria > Pseudomonadati > Bacteroidota > Bacteroidia > Bacteroidales > Barnesiellaceae > Coprobacter > uncultured Coprobacter sp. The sequence goes on along the minus strand of NZ_CANUAR010000028.1, from coordinate 3,853 downwards.
TTAACAACACGAGAAGCGGGGGCAATTCCGGAAGACACGCTAAAACGGAGAAGGCATACTATGGTTGCCGAGCCTGTCATTTTTCAAACGCCGCGCGGGAATAATAAAGGTGGTTGCAAGTACAAGAAGTCGCCCACGTTGACGGCGCATGGCAGTTGGCAAGAAAATAACAAGGTTGTTGAGCCTGTTCGAGTTGGAGATTTGCCAAATGCTAGCGGTGAGATAAGTGGCAGTCAAGCAACAAGAATATACTCCATTGACGGTAAAAGCGTAAACCTTGTGGCAAACGGCGGCGGTCTTGGAGCGAAGACAGGGTTGTATGCTTGTCCATTTGAAGTAGAGGAACTTGCAGCAGACTACTATCACGGCGACAAGAATATAAATTTGTTTGGCAAAATCATTTCAAAAAACACAAGTAACAACAACGGGCAACCCGCACAATGTGTAAGGGTTTACAACACGGCGAATAAGTCAATATGTTTAGACGGCGACGGGAGAAAATACATAATTGATAGTTGTCCGAATAACGTAGAAAAAGTGAAAGGAATAAACAATAAAATAGTTCCTGTTTACGAAGTCCGCAACGGCTTAATAACGATAAAAGACAAGCAGTACCCGATAAAACTAAAAGACGGTTTTTATATCATACGCAAGCCAACCGTTACCGAATGTTGTAGGCTTCAAACAATGCCCGATAATTATTGTAGGGCGGTAAGTGCAACGCAGGGTTATCGTGGTCTTGGCAACGGCTGGACGGCAGAGGTAATTATACATATCCTGTCAAACGCATTGAAAGACGTGCCGAAAGATGAGGAAATCGTGGTGCTGTCGATGTATGACGGCATAGGCACGGGACGGTATTGCCTCGATAAAATGGGGTTCACAAACGTGAAATATTATGCTTATGAAATCGACAAATTCGCCATACGGGTGGCGATGAGCAATTACCCGGACATTGTTCAATGCGGGGACGCTTTTCAGGTGCGACAGCCTGACTGGAAACTTAATTGACTTCAACCGTCGGGGCGGCGGCGTTTGAAATAAAACCTAAAAATTATATACGTTGTTTTTTGTGCAAAAACTAGGCAACCGCCCTTGCCAAAGTTAAGGAGGGATTATGAAAAACAAAGAAAAGTTTGCAAAAGAGATTTTGGATATTGTTTGTAAATGCGGAGAAGTTGCAATGGATAAAGACACGATGAGGCTGCAAGCGTGTGACGAAACTAAATGCGAAAACTGCTATTTCAGCGAACAAAGATATCCACTTAATACAGGGAGCTGTGCGAGAAACTTTTCTCATTGGGCAAACAGCGAGTATAAAGAAAAGAAAGAGTTTTCGGAAGCGGACAAAGCTTATGTTAGGGCAATGGACAAGCTTAATTGGTTTGTGAGAGATAAGAATGGTGATGTGGTTGCTTTCGTGTCGAAGCCAGTTAAGAGCCAAAACTGTTGGGGAAGTTTAAGGTATATGATTAGTATAAGGCATGGTTCTTCCGCCACCTTTGAGCCGTTGAGTTGGGAAGATGAAGAGCCTACGCATAGGAATGAGATTTTGGGGGAGTGAGATGAAACAAGGCGAGAGCATATTAAAACCTAAAATAGGAACAACAGTCTACTGTATTTACGCAAACAGCATTTCAAAATATAAAGTGGGCTATATTGGAAAAGAGGCATTTGTTATTGATGAGTTGTCAGAGTATATGGATTTTGAGGCATTTTTGTGGTGGTACGAAGATTTCGGCAAATCTTGGTTTAAGTCATTAAAAGAGGCAAAGGTGCGATTATTACAAATGCAAAGCGAGTATTTGCCAAATCAAAAAGTAAAAATAAAAAAAGTTAATGACGATTATTGGGAGGTTGATTATAAAAACTGAACAAGAAGTGCTTAAAATGTTTGATGAGTTTGAGGACAAACTCGGCATTGATAGAACTCCAAACTATACTGTTAAGATAGGGAACAGATACGTTAAAAGCCTTGACTATTCGAATGAAAATGGCTGGACGTATGAAACTAGTGATGAGCCTGTCTGGATGAGCAAGATAAATGCAGAGTGTGTAATAACAGATGTCATAGAGTTTATAGACAGTATACCTGACGAGAATGAGGTTACATTTGAGGTGAAAAAATGAGTAATGTAACAAATGAACAAGTTAAGCAAATGAAAACAAAACAAGAACAGATTGAAGAATTAGTTTACATAGTAAAAGAGGCGATAAGAAGAAACGGTACTTATTGGGTACATTTTGATTATATCGAAATGGACAACAACGATGTTGACCACGCGGCAGAAGAAAGCGCAAAAGAGCTTTACTCCGCAGGCTACCGCAAGCAAAGCGACACGGTGAGGGAGTTTGTAGGGAAAGTATTAAAAATCGGCTCAAAACGACCTTTGTGCGTATTTAATGAATACGGAGAAGGGTATATTGACTGTATCGAAAATATAAAAAAGATTGCCAAAGATTACGGCGTGGAGGTGAAGAAATGAAGAAAGAGGTGAGGAAGTGAAACAGATAGACTTTTGGGGCAATGATTGTGAAATTGTGCAAAACAAAATAGGTAATCGCCGCCGCAAGCGTATGCAAGAACAATATGGCGTGATTGAGGGGAAAACCTGTAAAACGTGCAAGCATTGTGTGAAATACGTTTGGGGACGAAAAGGCTGGTACAAGTGCGAAAAATGGGTGATTTCCTCTTGTTCGGCGACAGATATTCGGCTGAAAGATAAGGCGTGTGGAAAATATGAGGAGAACAAAGAATGAACACTATAACATCTGGATGCGGTAATTGTATGTATTGTTATAACGGACAATGTTCTTACGGTGGACAATGCTATGGAAGCACACAATTACAAAATGTCAATGGCAAGTGGTGTTGGATGCCTATTGGAAGTTTTAAGGAGGACGAAGAGTGAAAGACTATAAGAGATTGACGGAAAAAAGTGTAGGTTGTTTTAAATATTGCTTAAAAAACCACAAATCAAAAGATGGTGAATTTAAGGATTATGATACTTTTTTTGATTATTCAATGGCTGTGAAAAGGCTCGGTGAGCTCGAAGACAAAATCGAGCGCGGGGAGCTGGTGGAAGTCCCGAAAGGCTCGGTGGTGCTCACGCCCGAAGAGAGAAAGCAAGCCGTGAAAGAGTTCGCGGAACGGGTCAAAATGGCGTTTTATTACGAGTTTGACGAGCTTATCCCGTCGATAATGGCAGACAAGATAGACGAGCTTGTCAAGGAGATATGCGGAGATGACTAACGAAAAAAAATATAAAGGAGATAAGATGAAAACATATAAAGGTTTTAACAAAGATATGACGTGCAGAGGCTTTCACTACGAAGAGGGTAAAGAATACGAGATTAGCGGGGATGTCAAATGTTGTGAGAATGGCTTTCACGCTTGTGAAGACCCTCTCGATTGCTTTAACCACTATGCCCCAGGGCAAAGCGTATATCACGAAGTAGAACAGAGCGGAGAAATATCGAGAAATAACTACGGCGAGAGTAAGGTTGCTTCATCTAAAATCAAAATCGGCGCAAGGCTTGACATTGCAAAAATTGTAAGGTTGCATTTTGATTTTATAAAATCAAGAACCACTTTTGAAAATATAGACCCGAAGCAAGCCTCTGCGGGTGAGAATGGTGCCGCCTCTGCGGGTTGGAATGGTGCCGCCTCTGCGGGTGGGAATGGTGCCGCCTCTGCGGGTGCGTATGGTGCCGCCTCTGCGGGTTGGAATGGTGCCGCCTCTGCGGGTGCGAATGGTGCCGCCTCTGCGGGTTGGAATGGTGCCGCCTCTGCGGGTTGGAATGGTGCCGCCTCTGCGGGTGCGTATGGTGCCGCCTCTGCGGGTTGGAATGG
>NZ_CANUAR010000027.1:0-56636 GCF_947855755.1 uncultured Coprobacter sp. | reverse complement strand
AAATTTTTTACAGCCTTTTTTTTAAATATTTCTACTAAATAGATGCAAATTGCTATAAATCATCAACTTAATAATATTTGCTTTTTCTAAAGAAAGGCATATAAAACTGAAATAGTTTCATATTAAGCTTGTTTTTCCTAAAGTTTTTCTTTTGTAAAAAATAAAAAACCGACAATAACAAATCCAAGGTCTCCGTTGTTCTATAAATATATTCCTTTTAAATAACGGCAAATAAATATATCATGTACAGAAATTTATTTTTATTTCTTTGTTTTATTATGGTACTCACAGGACATGCTCAAAGTATTGAATCGCCCAATCACCAATTAAATCTGACATTTCATGTCGATAACGGTGTCCCATGTTATTCTTTACTGTATAAAGGGAAAACTATTATTGGAAAAAGTAGACTCGGTTTTGAAATGAAAAATATACCATCCATGGTAGATGATTTCAGCATTTTAAAAAGTTCGACATCTGCTTTTGATGAAACATGGAAACCCGTGTGGGGAGAGGTAAAAGAAATACGAAATCAATATAATGAACTGGAAATTACTTTGGAGCAAGGTAATCCGAAAAGAACTGTTATTATACGATTCAGATTATACAATGACGGACTTGGGTTTAGGTATGAATTTCCAAATCAAAAGAATCTTTCTTATTTTACAATTGCCAAAGAACTTACCCAATTCAATTTAGGGAGAGATTATACTGTATTTTGGATAAGAGGAGACTACGATACAAACGAATATAATTATACGACATCATTATTGTCAGAAATTCCCCAACAGATAGATGGCGCTACTGAAGAAATTTCGGCACAAACTCCGACTAAGGAAATAACCGTACAAACTCCTCTGATGCTTAAAGGTAACGGGGTTTATATAAATATACATGAAGCCGCTTTAAAAGATTACCCTGCTATGTTATTGGAACTGGATAGTACCGGCGTAATATTATCTACACACTTGACTCCGGACCCATTAGGTGGAAAAGGCAGAATGCAAACTGCAACTCAAACTCCTTGGAGAACAATATTAATAAGCGATAATGCCGCAGATATTCTGGCTTCAAAAACTATTCTCAATTTAAACGAACCCAATAAAATTGAAGATACTTCATGGATAAAGCCAATGAAGTATGTAGGTGTTTGGTGGGAAATGTTCATCCCTAAAGGGGGATCTTGGGCTTATGCAGACACTTCTAATATAAAACTCGATGAAATAGACTATTCTCGAATAAAGCCGAACGGACGACATGCTGCGAACACCGAGAATGTAAAACGTTATATAGATTTTGCGGCTAAACACGGTTTCGACGGAGTATTGGTGGAAGGTTGGAATATCGGATGGGAAGATTGGTTCGGAACAATGAAAGAAAATGTTTTCGATTTCGTTACTCCCTACCCGGATTTCGATTTAAATGAGCTTAAAAAATATGCTGCACAAAAAGGTGTGAAATTGATTATGCATCATGAGACATCAGCCTCGATTCCAAACTATGAACGCCGAATGAATGAAGCTTATCAATTTATGAAAGACAATGGCTACGATGCTGTAAAATCGGGATATGTCGGAACAATCATTCCTTTAGGAGAACATCATTATGGACAAACCATGGTAAATCATTATCTGAGAGCTATTGAAAAAGGTGCTGACTATAAAATCATGATTAATGCCCATGAACCTGTACGCCCGACAGGAATGCACCGTACTTACCCAAACTATTTAGCTGCTGAATCGGCTCGAGGGACAGAATATGAAGCTTTAGGAAATATTAAACCCGATCATCAAACCATATTACCATTTACCAGACTCATCGGAGGTCCAATGGATTACACTCCGGGAATTTTCCAAACAGATCTTAGCTATTATGATCCAAATGTAAAAAATAGGGTCAATACAACATTATCAAAACAATTAGCTTTATATGTAACGATGTACAGTCCTTTACAAATGGCAGCAGATTTACCGGAAAACTATGAAAGGTTTGCTGATGCTTTCCAATTTATTAAGGATGTCCCTGTTGACTGGGATGATACTCGAATTTTGGAAGCCGAACCCGGGGATTATATCACCATCGCCAGAAAAAAGAAAGGGGAAAACGAATGGTTCGTCGGCAGTATTACAGATGAAAATAAAAGGATTTCAAACATCCGCTTAGATTTTCTTGATCCAGACAAGAATTATATCGCAACCGTATATGCTGATGGAGAAGACGCCGATTACGAAACTCATCCACAATCCTATACCATCAAAAATTACCGAGTAGATTCTAAATCAGAACTGACTATTCCTATTGCACGTAGCGGAGGTTATGCCATTCATATAAAAGAAAATACTTCTCAAACAAATTAAAAAGACTATACTTTCTATAAGAAAAGGCTATTTTGTTATTTGTCAAAATAGCCTTTTCTTATAAATTTTTATTATTCAGAGGTCACATCAATTTTATTCTCGACCTTCTTTTTCCCCAATGGAAACCTATAGTAAATTGAATAAGTTATTCCCAGAACCGATCCTTTATTTCCATAACCGGGAATAAACCATGGAGTAGAAAACTCATTATTTTTCGCTTTTATCAACCATTTATAGCGTACAGTCCACCCCATCATCAAGTCTTTATACAAACGAACACGAATACCACCTAATGCCTCAATCCATTGTGCTCTGGACTTTTGTCCGGTAATACTTTCATTATATGAAGTTCCCCAATAGGAAGATTCCAACGTTATATTCGTTATATCATATTTAAAAGAAGAAAAGCCATATCTTAACCCTATAAAAAAATTTCCAGGCCCATCGTTATTGTAATGGAAATTATAATTTATACCAATGCGGTTATAAAGTGCCGGTTTACCAACATAAGTAAAATTCATTTCCTCTGGTCTATTATCAGCTCGTCCTATTCCAATTTCCCATGTAGGGAAGAAACGATTATGCATATTCAACTCCAAGCTCGCCTCATAATTTCCATACTTCTGCCCGAACAAATTTGCTACAGGGTTATACAAATCAACACCAAGTATAAGCCCGTTTAATAACGGGAATTTATATTTAGATTCTTTTTTCTCTTCTTTTTTTTGAGGAGTCGAGTTTGTCGATTGTCGTTGCTGAGCGAATGTTGCAGAAACGATCAACAAAAAAATGACCGACAACAAATTATTCCGCTTCTTCAACATGATAGAAAAGTTTTACATTCTCAATATTCATGTTATCGATCTCTTTGGTCAATAATGTCGCCGATACAAGTTGATGGGTCGTATATCTAAAATCATCGATTATATAGTTAAACATTGCCCCGCATTCGGCCGATTCAAATCTCACATACGAATGATACACAAATGTCAACGTATCGAATTTGTATCTGGGATTCAAGTTTTCCTGATCATACCGCAAAACATATTTTGTTGTGTCTACACCATCTCTCAATGGAGCCATAAATTGATTTACCGAAGCCGTATCCAAAAGCAAAGAATCATTTATCTGGCCGATTCCCCATACTGTCAACGAATCTATCGCAACTCGTTGCGTCGTATCAGCATCGGAATAAAAAGCAATCAACGGGATACTGCTACGATTCTCCATACAGCCATCATCCCCGCATGATACAAATCCTATTCCCAATAAAAAAACTACTAAAATAATATCTAAAATTTTTCCCATTTTACAATTTCATTAAACGCTTTTCGTTTTTTCGGTGTAGAAACAAATACATCGGGATTTTCTGGATAACCGATCGGTATCAACACTAAAGGTTCGATATCTTCGGGAAGATTCAAAACTTCAGCACATAATTTCGTGTCAAAATTACACACCCAACATGTGCCTAGCTCCTGCTCTGTTGCAGCCAAACAAAGATGTTCGACTGCAATTGCAACATCCACATCACAAAAATCCTTCATATCGCTTTTCCGCTTCCACGATTGCCGATGATCTCCACATGCAACAATATAAACCGGAGCTTGAGTAAACCAATCTCGATCATAACACTGTTGTAATTCTTTCCGGTCTTTCTCATCCTGAATTACGATAAAAAGCCAAGGCTGAAAATTTACTGCCGAAGGAGCTAATCGAACAGCTTCTAATATATATTCAAGTTTCTCCGATTCTACAGCACGAGATATATAAGCCCGGACAGAGCATCGCAAACGTGCTAAAGTCAGCAAATCGAAACCTTCATTATCACCATCGGTCTTTTTCATAATTATATATTTTTAATCCGGAAATTATTTTATCTCTTTTTCAATATTATATCGATTACGTTCTACCGAGTTTCGAGAAATTAATTCTCCTAAAAAACCCGCCAAAAAAAGCAAAGTTCCCAAAACCATAGCCGTAAGTGAAAGATAAAAATAAGGAGAATCTGTTACCAAACGGTACGGCATATTATGATACATCGAGTATAGTTTATAAGCGCCAACCGCTATTACCGAGAAAAATCCCAACACAAACATCAGACTACCCAAAAACCCGAAAAAATGCATGGGCTTCACCGCAAATTTATTAAAAAACCAAAGGGTTAGCAAATCTAAATATCCATTTACAAAACGGCTCAAACCGAATTTCGTTACACCATACTTACGAGCCTGATGATGAACCACCTTTTCTCCAATTTTCGAAAAACCTGCACTTTTTGCTAAATACGGTATATAACGATGCATATCACCATACACTTCGATATTCTTAATTACTTCATTCCGATATGCTTTTAATCCGCAATTAAAATCGTGCAAATATATCCCGGTAACTTTTCTCGCCGTTGCATTGAACAACTTCGTAGGAATAGTTTTCGATAGAGGGTCATAACGTTTCTTTTTCCATCCTGATACAAGATCATAGCCATCTTCCATAACCATACGATACAATTCCGGAATCTCATCAGGACTATCCTGCAAATCGGCATCCATAGTAATTACGACATCTCCTTTCGCTCTTCCGAAACCGACATGTAAAGCCGGAGATTTTCCATAATTACGGCGAAACTTAACACCCTTGATATGCTCGTCTTTCGCACTCAACTCCTCAATCACTCCCCACGAATTATCGGTACTTCCATCATTTATAAATAATATCTCGTACGAAAAATTATTCGCACTCATCACCCGGGTAATCCATTCTGTCAGTTCAGGGAGAGACTCGGCTTCATTATATAATGGTATAACTAATGAAATATCCATATTCTTATTTATAAGGTTTTTATTTTCTTTTTCCGAGAAACTATCAAAGCTATAATTATAGATAACAAAGAACCGAAAAACACATTTGCCCAAATCGTCTGGAACACCATCTCTATCGGAGAAGGTGCACCTCCTTTTGCCAAACCGTCCCTCATCATTTGTAACATTTCCGAATTCTGTGCTTGTGTCATCTTTTCGATCAAATCAAGTACTGCAGACATTTGCATCTCTATATAAGTCGGATTTATATATCTATAATAAACATATTCGGCAACTCCGCTTAATAACGACGCAAAGAAAAATAAGAATATCCCGAACATCCACAATTGTGAGAAACGAGTATTTCCTCCGTCTTGTTTCTTATAATGCCGCATAATATAATAAAGAATAAACGGAATCGCGATCAATAAAACTTCCGATATAAAATTCGCGACAAAATTATTCAAACTAAATGTAGTCAATACAAATTTCACAATCAAATATATCCCGAAATAAACCCCGTATTCCATTGCGTAACGCGCGATCGACTTTTTAGGTGCTTCTCGTAACATTCGTAACCCTATTTTACTAATAAGACTTATTATCAACAACGGCAAAGTTATTATTTTTTACGTCATGAGCTCTGATATGAGACAATAAAATGTGCAAATTAGGATTAATCGGAGAAAGATAAGCAAAAAAATACATCGAACTAACTATTTAGTTTCTAAACGGATGAACTCTTTCTGTATATTTTTTTCAAACACAACTATTGCAGAACAGAAAAAAATATCTACTTTTGCAGCCGGGTAAGTCCTACACGGTCAGCTCCCGGTCAATCCCCCAGGGCTTGACCGCAGCAAGGGTAGCCGGTCGTAGCGACGCGATGTAGATCGCTTACCCATCTGCCGATATAGCTCAGTTGGCCAGAGCACGTGATTTGTAATCTCGGGGTCGTGGGTTCGAATCCCTCTATCGGCTCAAAAGACAACTCTAAAGTTGTCTTTTTTTATTTTGCACTCTATGAGCTTGTCTAATTTTCTCAATGATAAAATTCTCAAACCTGACCTGAACAAAATTTTAGATAACCTTCCATAATCTTCTTACAAATCCATCAATAAGAGAATCCTATAAAACCTTTTTAAAAACAGTATAAAAGGAAGATTTTCTTCCCTATTCCAATTTATCCACATAAAGTATCAAAAATTCCCATTCTAAGGCATTTGATACAAATATATTTGCATATCGATCATTAACTAAAATTTATATATATGAAAAAGACATTTACCACTTTTCTTGTATTCGTAGCTCTTTCATTAGGAATTAAAGCACAAACTACGACATGGTCTTTTGAAAATCTCTCCGATGGTACAATTACGGGAAATACAACCATAAACGGATTAGAGATTAATGCCAGTAAAGTTTGGACAGTAGAACCCAATGTCAAAACTTTCGGTACTGACCAATATTCTAAAAGATTAAAATCCGGTGGAGGAGACCGCTCTCTCACTTTCCCCGTAACCGGACCGGGTACAATCGAAATAGCAGCTCTATCGAGCAGTACCAGTGAACCGGAAAGATCATTCACCATAGAGGGATATACTCTGTCAACAAAAGCTGAAGGCGATGAAAGTACAGATTACATAACGATGAATTATACCGGTCCGGCAACGACTCTTACTCTCACAACTAATGCCGGAATAAACTTTTATGCCATTAGATATACTCCTAACGGAGAGAAACCTGTAATAAGCAATAAATTATGGGATTTGTCAACATTCTACACCGAAAAAGTTGAGTTTACAGAAACATGTATTAAAGATGGGCTGGTTATATACGTAGGTCCAACACCGGAAGGATCTTCAAAGACTTTAGCTATGACTTGGGCGTCAAGTAATAAAAGTTTCAATATCGATGGAACAAAAACTAAATTAGCAGGACAGCTAAAAGCCGGAGGCGATTCAAAAATCGATCCTGTTACAAATATTCCGGCAAACCGCATTATAAAATTTAAACCTACTTCGGACGGATCGATTTCCGTAGGTGCAATTACCGGAAGTACGGGACAAGACAGAAATGTTATTATCAGCAAATACAATGCAGGTACAATATCTGTATTAACAACCGAAAACACGAATATTGTAGAAGGGACTAACGGATTTGAGCCGTTCTCAACAGATTACACATATAATGCCGGTGATGAAATTTGGATATATGCAGATAATAATATCCAATATTGGTTTGTACGATTTACCGGAAGTGTAGATCCTGACTTTAATGGAGAATTATCAGGAATTTCAACCAATACGATAGAGTTTTATCCTGAAATTGTTATCAGTAACAGAGAAATTCGAGCTACAGAACCAGTCGATATGGAAATATATGCTATATCCGGATCTAAAGTTGCCGAGCAAAAAAACACGACTACTATAACTACTCAGAATATGGAACGTGGTGCATATATTGTAAAATGCACATCATCAAAGGGGAAAGTCGTTACAAAGAAATTTATAAAATAATTTTTTCAATTCGCTCAATTGCATCCGAACGCCTGCCTAAAACAGGCGTTTTTCTTTTATAAAATCAAGTATCACGCTTGTTCTTTTAGAGTCTATTTAAATTTCCCAACAACAAAATATTATCAGGTCATTTTTGTGTTTTCTTTCGTCAAATAATAACCGGCTATCTTCTTTATAAAAAGGAAAAATAGAAAAGGCTGGAGTCGGGAATTCCCGACTCCAGCCTTTCTATGATTTTCCAGTGTAAATATCGAAGTTAACACCCCAATTAATATAGGGCACTATTTTAATCTACTTATATGAAGTAAAAACAGCGCTTTATTCTTTGTGATTACCAGCAAATTCTTTATATGAACTCATCAGACAAGTAATCTCATAAAAGAAGTGAACACATTCTCGCTTTTTTATGTATGCTTTATCTTATCTTGATGTTCTGCAAATTCTAAAATTTGAGCTAAACTATATTTATATCTTTCTCCCAATAGGGAAAAGTATTCTTTACAGAAATTATCATACGTATTTTTTGCCAGACCTTTTTTCCCCGAATTATATAAAATATAACATTTCGTAGTCAAAGCATCTTCATTTAACGAGTCATATAAGAAAATAACATCCGTAAGCTGCAACTTGGTTACATCGTTAGAATCACTTTCTTGTAAAAGCCTATTCAAAAAATCGATAGCAAGACTTGTATAGTCGCTCTTAAATTTATCTACCCAATCTATCTGCGTATGTGGAAGCAAAGGTCCTAACATCAAATAATCAAGCAGTTCCGGCAGGAGTTGTTCCTTTAACTCCGGATGCTCCTTGACCTTTCTCATTTGGTCTAATACCCGGTAATAATCACAAGACACGTCTTCCCCTAAAGTCAATTTCCAAAACCGATTATCATTGTACAGTTGAATGTTACCTATCTCTGAAAGAAGCGTTTTAAGTCGTGTAATAGAGACATTACGATTATTACGTGCCGACTTTTCTTCTTTATCCGGCCACAAGATCGCTTCTATATTTTTACTATTTATACCCTTCCCTTCATTTTCACTATACAATAATATAAGAAGCAAAAGATTTTTCAATATAGGAGTAAAGTGTACGGTAATATCTCGTCCCTCCTTATCTATTATATTGAATCCTCCGAGCAAATTGATACATTGTCGGAAGTTATTTTTCGTCTTATTCGTATGAGGTTGTTCAAATGTTTCTGTTTCATGGAGCATATCTTGAAAACGATTTTTTCTCTTTTTTCTCCGATAGATATAAATTGCAATCAGAGACAACAAAACAATCCCGCTTCCTACATAACTTCCCCAACGTATCAATTGGACGGACTTATCCGGAATCTCTTGTACAATATCGGTCTGAGCTATCGGAGGATAATTTATCTCGAATATGGAAATATCAGAACTCCCTGTCTTAAAATTTTTACAGAACAACGCATATAGTTTCGAATCTTGTTCTGAATGAAACAATGTATAAAACGTATAGTCCGATTCTATTACCGCCTGATTTATGGAACTCGACGCTTCTTGCAAATCCGACTGATTCAAAGAAATTTTAAATAAAGTTCCTTTCTGCCAATTGGTCAATACATAAAAACAAGAATCTGCAGGATTATAAACCATATTCCCACAAGGCAAAAATTGGCGTTTTTCTTTAAATTGCCGAATGAGCTTTGTCTCTTTTGTTTTCAGATTTACAGAATATAAATCATAATATATATGCGGATTCAGTTCTTGTTTGCCGGTTTTACATCCGCGTCCACCGAAAATATAAAGATGATCATCGACAATTACCGATGCAGAAGAATATCTCGGAGGAATCACAATAAGTTTATCATTTTCCCATTCCGCTTTTTCAGGAGTTATTTTGAATAAATCATTTTTATATAAATAAAAACCATATCCTCCAAAAGCAAATATAGAATGCTCTTTCTCATAAAAAGATGCGGTATGATGCCAAAAACTATGTTCTTTAACCGGAGGTGTCTCTTTGTTCCAACTCTCACTCTCAAACGAAAATTCCGACACGGTACGTTCATCCAAATTATAAGAAACAAGTTTGTTTCTTACCGTGTCAAAAATCAGTTGATTCGTACTTCTTGATGCCGGATATCCTCCCTTTACAAATATAGTACTATCTTTTCCCGACTCCGGATTATAACATATAACCGTCTGATGGTCAGGAACTATATATATAAGATTTTTTTGAGGATCGAAAGCGTATTGTGGATTAGTAAGTTCCGGAAATTCTTTGGAATATAAAAAATCCCATCGCGTATGATTGTCAATAATCCATTCCGGATTTACGGCAATAGCCGGAATATCTTGGATTTCATCATAACAACAATCTACCGTATGCCGTTTAAGTTGCCAATGCCGCACCAATTTATCATTGGAATAGATTTTTATATCACGGATATTCATCGGAGGGATTTCGGCTGATGAGAAATTAGGATGCCTGCATACTCCGAAATAAAGGCTCACTTCTCTCCAATCTTTAAAAGAAAAAGGTATTGCTATATGTATTTTATCATAACTTAACAATACTGAATCTTTTTTGGCAGAAAATCGAATATTTACAGGAAACCACTTATCCAGCTCAATTCTATTAGTTATAGGGTATATATTATCATTTATAGAAAGTATAGGGTATTGATTATTTCTTTCATCAGCAATAAAATTAAGCGATATGACATCTTGCGTGTCACTTATTATTTTAAATACAGTCCCGAAAATAAACTCATTTCTCAAACTCATATCGAATGAAAGAACAAGTTCTTTATTTAGCCTAAAGGGTTTGTTATTATTAAGAACTAATGCCGTACGCTCCGCCCCCATATATTTATGGGATTTGAAATACAGTCCGTAATTAGGTTCATTTGCATTGAGAAAGACTGGTAAGAATATAAGAAATAACAATATTATTTTTCTCATGGTTAAAAATGTATTTAATACAAATTCTTTTATTCTGTTCATGAACGTTTATGAGAATAAAATAAAATCAATGTGATGATCATATTTCTACATTTCAGCAAATCACTTTAAATAAACGTTCGTTTATTTGGATTCATTTTTCTGGAAAATTTTAAATTTTTTTTCTTACCTTAAAATGCTGAAGATAAAAATATTTTTAGCATAATTGTTTTTTGGGTTAAAAAATTCTATATTTGTCCAAATAAACGAACGTTTTTCTGGAAAATTCTTTAAAAAAAGCTATTTCCTATTTTAGCATCAATCACATATTTCCTTATAGCATATCATTAATTTACAAGGTTCTACATAGATTATTCCCGAACCTTATCGAATCTGTATTTTTTGAGTTATACTTCCGTTTTTAGTCAAAATTTTGACTATATAAATCTTTTTATCCAAAGATGCAACGGGAATACTCGTCTTATTTCCATCTAAAATAACCGATTTTAAATTTTGTCCGTACATATTGAAAATCATTGCCGTACCCTTTTCATTATTCGGTAACTGCACAATCAAATTGCCTCCATTTTGATATATCAGCGGCATATTTTCTGTCACTTTATTTACTGCAGACAGACTTGGAACTTTATATATATTTTCTCCCTGAGGTATCTTATAATAAAAAGCTACACTGAAATTGTACAACGGATAAGGCTGATCATAAATGATCTTGAAATTCTCATCTCTCGGTTCATAATTGGGTCTCAAAGTCGTCTCATTCTCATCTCTCGGATATACATATTCTCCATCAATTTTTTTATCTAAATCAATGTAGTTAAAAAACGCTTCGTAATCATCACTATCTCGGAGGTTTCCATGTCCGTTAGTCTTTTGCGTAGCATAAGACACTTCGACATTTCCGGTCAGCGGAGAAGCACTTGTCAATATTACACAATCATTTTTTATTTCTATATTTTTAATAGTCTGTTCTATACCGTTATTATAAAGAACAAATCCGAAATTTTTTTGAGACTCGACTAATTTTGCATCAAAAACAAGAGGTAACTTGGTTACCACGAACCGAATCGAAATTTCATTAGCATTTTCTGGATTACGAGTAATTTCAATCGGTTGTAACGGTTTAAAGTTCTCTCCTAAAATACAGGTCTTATAATATACTTTCCCCAACATTTCTCCATACCAACGATAACCGTTACTATCGAGATGACCTCCCCGATCGGTCATCGGATATACCGGTCCTGCACATACAATATCTTCATTTTCATTAGAGGCATTTAATTGAGCCATACCGACCTCCAACGTAGTACCTCGAGTATATTGAGCTCCCGTCTGATATGTAATAAACAACGGAGCATCGTCTTGTCCATAATATTTCTTTACGGCATCTTGCATATTGTTCTTTAACTGCAATAAATATTTATAATATAGTTCCCCGTCAGTAGTACTGCTAGATCCGACAGTCATACCTTTATTTTCGTACGATGTATAGTTATATTCACCTTGCATAAAAAATATTACCGGACAAGAAATACTTTTATTATTTTCGAAGGCAAGTTTCGAACCTTGTAGCAGAGTATTACTGAACTGGCTGTAACAAGTAGAAAATTCATTTTCTTTAGAAAGTTCCTCTATACTTGTTCCGCTCGTACCGGCAGATGTCGCCAAAATATTTGTTCCCGGTTGAAGTTTCTTTTGAATATGATTTACTGCACCCAATAACGGACATTCTGCGATTGTTCCGGCATTCCGACTCCGAATATTGCTATTATTGGCAAAAGCAGCCGACACATTTCCTATCAACGGTTTTATTTCGTCAAAATTTTTATTGCCATAATTAATCCATACCTGATCTCCGATCATAAAATTTCCCGGAATATTTTCCGTCGATATGACAGGCCAAGACTGATGACCAGTCGAAAGACTCTGTCCATACATGATTATATGCTGGTAACTTCCGTCTATCTTTTCCGGATCTAATGTTGCAGCCATTTCTACAGAGCCAACAGCACAAATCCCTTTTTCAAAAGAACGGATATTCCCTATTTGATCGGTATTTATTCCAAGATCTTGTAAGAATGAAGCTCTTCCTGCTGTCAATGCATCACAATTCGGAAACAAAGGAATGGAGTTTTGACGATTTATATATTCTTCTGTCGAAGAAATAAGTCCGGACAATCGAGACAACTCATACCCTGAAACATTTCCATTTCCTGTTTCCAATTTAAGAGGAGCACCCGTTTGAACACCAAAGCCTAAATAAGTATTAGAGATAAAAAGATCTTCTCCCTCCACAGGAGTATAACGAAAGCCCATGTCCGAAGATTGACTTTGAGGATCAGTCATATTCGATTCAATGATCGAATTATATATCCGTTTTTTCAAAAGTTGAGTAGAAGTATTGTCATTTTCTTTCCAAAAACATAATCCACAACCGAATCCTCTATTTCCAGAAGCCGTATTTTCAGTTACAGTACAGTTTACAATACTTATGCTGCTACCTTTCTGAGCCGAAGGAATATATAAAGCAGCTCCACCCTGAGTCTTCACAAAATTCCTCCAGATTGTGCAATTTATTATTTGCATATCCATAATATTATTGGAAAGGGCATTTTTTATAGCGATAGCACCTCCGGCATCAGTTGCATTATTTTCCGCAAGAAGAGAATTTTCGATACGTATCGAACTCCTGACTGTCTCAGCCGTGTTGATATTATTCTCTATATTGATACCTCCACCCCTTTGTGCTACCGAACAATCTCTAACAGTAGAATTTCTCAATTCAAAAGACTCTATTCCGAGTATTTGAAGACCTCCACCGTTAGAATTCGCA
The DNA here is from genome assembly GCF_947855755.1 of uncultured Coprobacter sp. Lineage (NCBI taxonomy): Bacteria > Pseudomonadati > Bacteroidota > Bacteroidia > Bacteroidales > Barnesiellaceae > Coprobacter > uncultured Coprobacter sp. Next base: position 43,196 of record NZ_CANUAR010000027.1, on the reverse strand, counting down.
ATCGACTGAAGGTTACAATTTTTGATCGTACATTGATCTAACACTAATTTCCCTCGCATTTCAGAGAAAATAGCTCCTCCCTGTTGGGCTTGATTATCTGTAAATATACAATTATTAAATTCTACTTGATTTGGAGTATAAAGATATACTGTTCCCTTGCAAGATACAGAAATATTATCTTTGAAAAGACAATTCGTGAATACGCATCTCGAGTTCTGAAGAAAAACTGCAGAACCTTTTGTCTGATTTTGCGCACCGTCTGTAAATGACAAATTCTTATATTGTGTCTCTTTATCATTAGAATTAATATAAAAAATTCGTGTAATACCGTTACCCGTAAAACCTGAAGTCGAAGGAGAATCTCCAATAACAGAAAATGCCATTTGAGGTATAGCAACACCCTCCATTCCGGAAACGTCTTTAGACACGTCTATTATACCGGATACCCTAATATTATCGCCTTCTTCTATCAACGAAAGAGCTTTTGTCAATGTAGCTACCGCTCTGCTTTCAGATAACCCATTATTCGTATCTGCCCCGCTAACAGACAAATATATATCTTTAGCCATAAGAGACTGAACCGACAACAGACATAAGGCAATGGCAAAATATTTGCCAATAAAAAGATTTTTCATGATAATCATTTATTTTGTGTGTCGTACAAAATAAATATGCGGATAATAAAAAAACGTATTATTTTCTATTACATAGAATATTAAATTTATAATAAATCGAGTTTTTAGGCAATAATACCTCCCTTTTGTATTAAAATAGATAAAATACAAACAACTAAAAGACTGTTTATTCTTTACAAAAGAATTTTAAAAACAGATTGTCAAAACATATTGTGGATATACTTTATAAAAAACCGTGTAAAGGTCACATTTTTGCGTATGCGATTCGCTGACCGTAAATAATCCGCTAATTTCAGGGATAAAGTCTTTTATATGGATACTCTCTCTGAAATCTACCCCTGTCGCATCCATCAGTTTAAATACAGACTCTTTGGCAGACCACAGTAATAATGTGTGGATGAGTTCATTGTTCGAGTCGATCGACTGTATTTCGGAAACACTTAAAAATTTTTCCTTTAAAGAGAGAACCTTTGTTGCAATTCTTTCGACATCGATTCCTATCGGCCGGGAAGATATTGCAACTGCAATACAACATCGAGTATGAGAAACAGAAACATATTCAGATGAAGAAACAAGATAGGGCTTTCCATTATCATTATATTCTATTTCCGTCTCCTTCTTTTGCAGCAAGTTTATCAAAATTCGGGTAGTAAGCTTTTCTATTTTCCGTTTTTCCGTTTTACAAGAAGTTATTATCGACTCATATAAATGTGCATTTCCTAATATCGATAACAGTTCTTCCGAATTTTCCGCAGGCTTCCAAAGAGCAATCCGGATACCCGGAATCATTTCTTGTATAGAGATTAACGGCATATTATTTTTGAGGTTGTACGGTTTCTATCAAATGCATAATGTCTTGCGTTATATATTCTATCACCGGGGCAACTGAATCTCTTTTAACAGGAATATCGAAGTATAATGCCCCCCGGAAAAGATAGGAAATACTATCGGTAACCGTAAATTGCAACGGAGTCGCTGCATTTCCGGCTAACAAATACAATGTCGCATATAAATGCTGTTCGGGATTTTCATATAACTGAGCCTGAATTTTTTCTGCTTTGATCCCATGACGATATACCAGCTCTTTACTTTCAGCAAAAATACGAGTTCTATTTTTTTTATCTATGGGTATATAACTGCAATAAACCGTAGCTTTATAACGAGGATATACAATATTTATCCACTCAGGTACAACAGTATTATCTATAATTCCTTGTGCGCTTTGCGATATTTCAAAAGAAAGAGGGAAATCGGCCTTATCGACCAATTTATATGTCTCCAGATGAGGATCGATTCGCAAATATCCATCGGGTTTAGGAGAGTAATCCTGACGGCATCCCGCCATCGTAAGCAGTATCAATAGGATAAAAAGAAACATTCCGAACCCATAGTGATACAAATCCCAAGGTCTTCTATTTTTTTTCTTCACGGTTGATCCTGACTTTAATTTTAATTATACGGCGTTTATCAACTTCTAAGATAGTAAACTGGTATCTTCCGTAAAAAATTATCTCTTTCTCAGCAGGAAAATCTTCCTTTATCTCCAAAATCAAACCGGCAAGAGTCTCCGCATCTTCCGAAATTTCATCGAAGTCATTTTCATCTATACCGGTAATTTTATAAAAGTCATTCAACAAAGTTTTTCCTTCAAAAATATAAGTGTCTTCATCGATTTTGACATACTGTTGTTCTTCTTCATCATACTCATCACTGATTTCGCCGACAATCTCTTCCAAAATATCTTCCATCGTAACGATTCCCGAAGTCCCGCCAAACTCATCTACAACGATAGCCATGTGAATTTTCTGTTTTCTGAATTCTTCCAACAGATCATCTATCATCTTTGTTTCCGGAACAAAATATGCAGGCCTCAACAAACTCGACCAATCAAAATCTTTCTCTTTTATATACGGTAGTAAATCTTTAATATAGATAATCCCTTTAATATTATCCTGTGAACCTTCATATACCGGCAATCGAGAATATCCGGTTTCAACGATTATCTTTATTAATGATGGAAGACCGATACGTATATCTATATCTGTCATGTCAACACGAGAAGTCATTATCTCTTCCACAGTCTTTCCTCCGAACTTGATAATTCCCTCAAGCATTTCTTTCTCTTCATTCTCATCGACCTGAGTCATCTCCAATGCCTGAGAAAGCTCGTTCATAGACAAATTTGTAGTTCTTCGCGAAATATGTTTATTAATAATATGGGTAGATTTAATCAACACCCAAGATAACCAGCGAAATATTTTTTCAAGGCGGGTAAGTGTTCCTACTGCTCTGCGTGCCATAGTCAAAGAGTTATGCTTCGCATAAATCTTCGGCATAATTTCCCCGAACAATAACAACAGAAACGTTAAAATTACAACCTGAAACAAAAACGAAATAACCGGACTCTTGAATATGATCGTTTCCGAAATGTAAAAATTGCAAAGCATTACCACTGCGATATTAACTAAGTTATTAGCAATCAATATTGTCGCCAATAGATATTCGGAACGAGCTAACAGATTTTTTATTAAAATGTCCTGAGTCTTTTTTTCTTCTTCGATTTCGGCTCGGTCTTGCGGAGATAAAGAGAAAAACGCAATCTCCGAAGCAGATACAAAACCGGAAAAAACTAAACACAAAAACGCCATAAAGAGTGCAAATATAGCACCTGATGTAACGGGTAAAACCTCTATTGAGGTAAGAAATGTCGATAAATAACTGTCCGGGTCCAAGTAAATAAGTATTAGTTAAACATATCGGAGATATCCCTCTCGGGATCTCTCCGGCATACGCAGAAACACTTTCTTCTCTTCAGATCGGGAAGGAACTATTTCTGTGTGAGTATGTTGTACTCGTTGCAAAAGTACAACTAAAAAATTAAAAAGGCAAATCATCTATATCATTATTCCCTGAATCCATGCTACTCCCTTGTGCAGGGGAAGTTAATGTCGGTTGCGCAGGATTCTCGATTTGGGAAACCGACGACATTCCTATCTGTTCGTTTTTACGTCCCAACAACTCCATATTGTCAGCATAAATTTCGGTAGTATAACGGGTAATATTGTTTTGATCGACCCAAGAACGTGTACGAATTTTTCCTTCGATGTAAAGCTGAGTCCCTTTACGGACATATTTTTCAGCTATTTCCGCTAATCCCCGCCATAAAACGATATTATGCCATTCTGTTTTTTCAGGAATCTGAACTCCCGCACGAGTAGTATATGCACGATCGGTTGTCGCTAATGGAAAATTCGCCACACACACATTATTATCGAGATATCTTATATCGGGATCTTTACCCACATTTCCTATGAGTATAACTTTATTTACTGACATAAATAATATTAATTAGATTATTTTTCAAATATACAAAACTCAAATGAAAACACCACCTCTTCGAATAATATTTTCCGGAGTTACTTGCTTGCTTTCATCGCCTTAATAATCGCAGAAGTAAATCCGGAATGGTCCAGCTCATTCAAGCCTTTGATCGTTATTCCTCCGGGAGTAGTAACTTTATCTATCTCAATAGCAGGATGTGTATCATTATTCAATATCAATTCGGCAGCACCTTTTACAGACTGTGCGATCATTTTCATTGCCGCTTTTGGGTACACCCCCATCTCCACTCCGGCTTCTGTTGCTGCATATATATATTTTAAAACATAAGCAATTCCGCAAGAAGTCAAAGCTGTTGTTGCCGCAATCTGCGACTCGGGAATAAGCATTGCCAATCCCATTTCATTAAAAATATCCGCAATTTGCCGCTCTTGTTTTTCCGATGCATTAAACGATGCGATCAAAGTCATACTCGCCAACTCCGAAATAGCCGTATTTGGGACTAATCTGAAAATCGTCATTTTAGAAGAAGTTATTTGAGCCAATTGTTCAAGACTTACGCCTGCAGCAATAGAAATCAAAAATTGTCTCTCCGGATCTATTTTCAACTGTCCCAATACTTCGGACACCAACCAAGGTTTCACAGCCAAAATAATCGCATCCGCACAATTTACAGCCTCTTGATTTTGAGTTGTAATTGATATTCCGGAAGCATGATTTTGTAACTGTTCCAACTTTTTTATATCCGGATCAGCTACTATTATGTCGCTGTTCTTGATGATTGTTCCCTGAGCTAATCCTTTAGCGATAGCTCCTCCCATATTTCCAGCTCCGATAATTGCGATTTTCATAATTGGATAAATTAAATTTTACTTAAAATATTCTATAACTGATTTTTATTTAGAGCCTGTTTAAATTTTCCGAAAACCAACTTCATTCAGACCGACTTGCTGTTTTTTGCTCTTTTTGCTGCTGTTCCTGCATCAAATCATCTCCGAGATGAGTCGTAGCTTCGATAATTTCCCGATCACGTATTTCTTTAGCCTTACGGGCATATACTATCATACGCATAGATTGATCATAAGTGAGATAATTCCATATCCAGTTCAACAACACGATTACCTTATTCCGTACTCCTAAAATAGATCGCAAATGAACAACCAACCACATTATCCAAGCAAACCAACCTTGCATTTTCACTCTATTGAATTCGGCTACAGCCCGATTACGCCCTACTGTTGCCATAGAACCCAAATTTCGATAACGGAAAGGCTTCATCTTCAACCCTTTTTCATACCGAACCAAATTTTTCGCCAATAATTCTCCTTGCTGTATTGCAACCTGTGCCAACTGGGGATGTCCGTTCGGGTATTTTTTATCAGTCAACTGAATGCATTGATCTCCAATCGCAAATACATTATTCAATCCTATTACTTGATTGTATTCATTAACTTTGATACGGCCTCCCCGTCCTATTAACGAAGAATCCATATTTCCGATCGGTACACCTGTTATTCCACTTACCCAAATAAACGTACGCGTTGCTATTGCACTACCATCTTCGAGAATAACTTTATGATCACGATAATCTATTACTTTTTTATTCAACAAAATATTTACTCCCATTTCCCGAAGGAATTGTTCTGCGTGTGCCGATGATTTTTCCGACATTCCCGCAAGCAAACGAGGCCCTGCTTCGATCAAATAGACATGCATCAGATTACTGGACATATCGGGATAATCATTCGGTAATACAAATTTCTTCATTTCCGAAAGAACCCCAGCTACCTCCACTCCGGTAGCTCCTCCGCCTACAACCACGACATTCAATAATTCTTGCTGTTCTTGTTTAGTCGCACAAGTAAGAGCCCGCTCAAAATTCGCTAATAAAGCATTTCTCAGCCCCATCGCCTCAGATACATTTTTCATCGGTATCGCCTCTTCTTCGATATGCCGATTTCCATAAAAATTAGTCGTCGTACCGGCCGCCAAAATAAGATAATCATATTCAATCTTTCCGATAGAAGTCTGAATTATATTTCTTTCGGGAAAGATCGCCCGAACCTCTGCCATACGGAAATAGAAATTTTTACGATGTTGAAATATTTTGCGGAACGGGAAAGATATAGAAGTCGGCTCCATCCCGGCCGAAGCGACCTGATATATTAACGGTGGGAATTGGTGGTAATTGTTTTTATCAATCAACACGACTTGGAAATTCGATTTTTTCAATTTATTCGCCAATTTCAAGCCACCGAATCCGCCCCCCACAATAACGACACGTTTTTTATCGTTCTTTGCAATATTAAAGCTCATATTTTTTTAATATTTATACTTAATCTTCCATAATATACCATCGAAATTTCAGACATCGACAGTAACTTAACAAAGGTACGCAATTTTACGCATGAACATAGCCTGTCAAGAAAAATTTATCTTTTATCCCCATTTTCTTTGAGATGCAAAACATGAGATATTATACATGATTATCAAACAGATAACAAAGTATATCTAAATTTTCCGATAAAAAATCTCTTTTGATGTACAAAAGACAAAATAATAGCTTAATTTTGCTTTTATATATCATCATGCGACCTAATATTCTTTGATTCAAAATCAATAACCTATACATAATGATAAAAATAAACAAATTGTTGTTGATCCTGACATGCAGTTTTGCGTTCGGATTATATCAACCGGAATGTTCGGCGGGTATTTTTAAGAAAAAGAAAAAAAATGAGGCGAACAAAGAAGCTGTTAAAGAAAAGAGTAAATACGAAAAATTCTTTTCTGAAAAGCATACTACCGTAGACGGATTGATAAAGATGCACAAAATGAAAGGGAAATTATATTTCGAACTCCCGGTAAGTCTTTTGAATCGCGATATGCTTTTAGGATCGACAGTCTCCGAGATCAGTGACAATGCAAATGCAATTATCGGTTCTAAACCGACAGACCCGATTCATTTCCGTTTTTCAAAAATGAACGATGTTATTTGTATGAATCTCGTTCAATCGGAAAATATAAATTCCGATCAAGATGAAAATATCCAACGCTCCATTGCAAAAAGCAACATAGATGCGATATTAGAAACATTCAAAATTTCGGTCTATACACCAGATAGTAGTGCGGTAGTATTTGATGTAACAGACTTTTTCGTGGGGGACAATAAATTGATGACCCCATTCGACAGATATAGTGCCAATCTGAGTTGGGGCATGAAAAGATCTGAAATTTTCCAAAGTGACAAATCGAGTTTAGGAGAGATAAAAGCCTTTCCCGACAATGTCTTAATTCGCAGTAATTTGTCCTACACATACACTATTTCGGGAAGTCGCGGAACATTGGCGAAAGACGTGCCATTCACGGCATTGATGACCCGATCTATTATTTTGTTGGATGAAAACCCTTACCGTCCCCGCATTACAGATAGCAGAATAGCCATATTTCCTGTACAAATAACTGATTATTCCGCAAAAGAGCAAAAAACCAAAAACATATATTATGCCTACCGATGGCGATTAGAACCTTCGGATATGGAAGCTTACAAACGCGGAGAAAAAGTCGAACCTAAAAAACCGATCGTTTTTTATGTAGATAACAACTTCCCGGAAAAATGGCGTAAATATATTAAAGAAGGCGTAAACCAGTGGAACGAGCTATTCTCGGAAATCGGATTTAAAAATGCCATCAAAGCTGTCGATTTCCCTGAAAATGATCCGGAATTCGATCCCGATAACATCAAATATTCCTGTATCCGTTATGCTCCGATTGCCATAGAAAATGCAATGGGACCCTCATGGGTAGATCCACGCAGCGGTGAAATTTTAAGTGCGTCTGTTTATTTATACCACGATGCAATAGAATTGTTAAACAATTGGTTATTTATCCAAACATCTCAAGCTGATAAACGGGTACGACATACTCTTATACCGGACGAAATTATCGGAGACGGACTACGCTATGTTATCTCACATGAAGTCGGACACTGTTTAGGCTTTATGCATAACATGAGTGCGTCTTCCGTAATTCCTGTCGATTCATTACGGTCTCCCTCTTTTACACAAAAATACGGTACGACAACTTCTATCATGGATTACGCCCGGTTCAACTATGTAGCACAGCCGGGAGATATGGAGAGGGGAGTAAAATTGACTCCGCCCCGTTTCGGAGAATATGACCGTTTCCTCGTTAAATGGAATTACACACCGCTACCGAACGCATCAACAGCTAAAGAAGAATATAAGATAACATCTAAATGGATCTCAGATTTATCCGGTAATCCCATATACCGTTATGGGAAACAGCAGGGACAGATTATCGATCCGAAATCCCAAACAGAAGATTTAGGCGATAATGCAATGAAAGCAAGCGAATACGGGATAAAAAATTTGAAATATATTTTGGAAAATCTAAATAATTGGGTGGATAAAGAAGATCCCGATTATTCTTATCGAACTTCTATTTATAACGGAGTAATCATGCAGTATCTTACTTATTTAATGCATGTTTACGGTAATGTAGGCGGTATTTACTTAAATGAGAAACATGTAGGAGATCAAGTTGAAGCGGTAATGAGCGTGCCTGCCGAGAAACAAAAAGCTGCCGTAAAATTCCTGTTAGACCAAATATCCTCTATGGACTGGATCGACAACAAAGAACTGATGAAAGAAATGTCTCTGATGGGTTCTCCTGCAGACCTGCTGAGAAATGAAGTTATGAAAGCGGTTATCGCCTCTCCGAATAAAGTAGAATTATCAGCACTCAAGGCAGGGAAAAATGCTTATTCTGTAACAGACTGTTTGGAAGATGTTTATCAATATGTATGGAAGCCTACCTTATACGGAGAAAAACTATCCGAGAATCAAATAAAAATGCAGAATCTCTTTGTAAAGTATGTAGGAATCGGTGCTGGAATAAAAATCGGGAAAGATGCCAAAACAAAATCTTTGTCGGGAGAAGGATTCATCGGTATTCCCGATTTTCTGAAAGGCTCATCTCCAATAGCCCACAGTTCTTTCTGCTCTTGCCATCCGGATGCATTAAAACACTCAGAAAAATTTTCTCTGAATCCGGTTGCCGGATATGAACCGTCATCGGCGACTTATTTTATTGCTCGCCCGCAAGATGGATTATATTACGGCTATTTGCTTAAAATACAGAATATTTTGAAAGGGAAAATAAATCATCCGGACAAAAACACCCGGTTGCACTACCAATTGTTGTTGCATAATCTTGATAATTCATTGAAGTTATAAGGAGTTTGAAAATGAGCAATATAAAAGTAATCATAATATTATTGATATGTCTTTTCACCGCCGCAGGAATGCCTGATGCCTCTGCCCGTAAAAAGAAAAATAAACAAAATGCAAAAACAGAGGAGGTAAAAGAAATCTCAAAATACGAAAAACTGTTCAAAGATAAAAAACATATTCAGGCAAAGGGACTTTTTACCATGCATTTAGTAGAGGGAAAAGTCTATATGGAAATTCCTGTCGGTACATTCGGACAACGAATGCTGATGGGATCGACGGTAGAGAAAATCAGCGATCCTTTAGAATCCTCCGTAGGAGCTCAGCCGACCCCTCCTATACAAGTTATTTTCGAGAAATCAGATTCCCTCATCAAAATTTGTAAAGTCAACGAAAAAATTAAAATCTCAGATAAAGAAAAAGGTATTCGCACCGCAATTGCAAAAAGCCAAACCGGAGCTATCATCGCTTCCTTTCCAATAGCAGCATATACCCCGGACAGCTCGGCTATAGTATTTGAGGCAACCTCATTTTTTATCAGTGATGATAAATCTCTCAACCCTTTAGACCCTAAAGCTTATAACAGTTTAGAAGGGTATGTAAAAAGGTCAGGTACATTCAAACGCAGCAAATCTCAAATTGCAGGTGTAGAAGCCTATCCTGACAATGCATCGGTAACAAGCTGTTTAAGTTATTCGGTCTCCCTTTCTCTATTCGGAATTTTTAAAATGGTAGAGGACAAGCCCTTGACAGCTTTAGTAAAACGGACATTCCTGAAACTTCCGGATGAAGGCTTTATTTCTCGCGAAGCAGATGCCCGAGTCGGTACTGCTTACTCACAATATATTGAATATTCAGGAGATCAGCAAGGCTCAAGAAACAGGTACTATGCCAACCGCTGGCGATTAGAGCCCAAAGATAAAGACGCTTTTCTATCAGGGAGACTTTCTGAGCCACAAAAACCTATAGTTTTTTATGTAGATAATACTTTCCCTGAAAAATGGCAGGAATATATATCTCGCAGCGTAGCACAATGGAACAAAGCTTTCGAGAAAATCGGATATAAAGACGCTATCCGCACAAAAATATATCCGCAAAACGACTCTACTTTCAACGACACGAACTTGAAATACTCTTGTATTCGTTATGTCGTTTCTCCGTCCGAAGGGATCAATGACAACGTATGGACCGATCCTCGCACCGGAGAAATTATCAGTGCGAATATTTATATTTGTCACAATCTTCCGATGCAAATTCAAAGAGATCGTCTATTACAGACCGCAGCTTACGACAAAAATGCCCGTACATTGACTTTGAATGAAGAAGATTTTGGAAAAGCTTTTGTCTCCATACTGATGCGTAATATCGGCCACTGCTTGGGTCTGGCCGATAATCTGGCCGGATCGGCTGCATACTCTGCCGACTCGTTGCGTTCTGCCGATTTCACGAAAGAAAAAGGAATCAGCGCGTCGGTAATGGACGATCTGACATTCAATTACCTGTTATCTGCCGATCTTTATAAAACAGGAGACTCATGGTGTCAGGAGTCGATCGGAGAATATGATTATTGGGCTATACGATGGCTGTACGGATCTTTTTCTAATGCCGATAATACTCTTGAAAAAGAATCTGCTATGCTGAAAAAATCGGTATCGGAGAAATCAGGAAATCCGGTTTACATGTACGGGAAACGACAAAACAGAAGAGCTTTTTACGACCCCCGATCCATGTCGAGAGATTTAGGGAATAATGCCGTCGAATCTGTAAATTTCGCCTTCAAAAATTTATCCGAAGTAATTGCCGGCATGAATAATTGGATCGATAAACAGGATTACGATTATTCTTTCCGAAAAGTAATCTACGGATATGTAATCAACCAAGTATATGATTACATGGTACACGTTTTTCAAAACGTAGGAGGAATTTATATAAATGAAAAATATGCTGGAGATCCCACCCCCACATATCAATCAGTGCCAAAAGAGATTCAAAGAAATTCACTATTATGGATCATGCAACAAATCGAAGATTTAGCTTGGTTAGACAATCCCGATTTGATTAAAAATTGCGGACTCGAAAGTAACATCAGTAATTTCGCACAAAAATATTTCGGGAACTTTATTTTCGTACAATTAAATGCAATGGCATTGAGCGAAAGCAAATCGGAAGACCCCTATACACAACTTGAAGCTGCTCGTGATGTAATAAATTTTTTAATGAAAGAATCTAATGCCGGAAAAATACCGAGTGACAACAAACTGTCATTACAAAGCATGTTTGCAGATAACCTGATTCAATGGTCTAACTTGACAGGAAAGGCTTCAGGGACTTCCTCTTCTTTTTCTTCGATATTAGGTTTAGCATTAAAAGATACAAATACGAAAAACGTATTGCAATATTACGATTATATCCGAAAATACCCGGAACTTATAAATTCCACAACAGAAAATGAAGGAATGTCGGCAATGCAAAGTATCCGCTTTAATGTCCTCCCGGAGCGCTCACATGAATGGTACGGAATGTTGCTTGATTTTAAATCATCTCTTCGAAATGCTGCGAATAAAGCTCCGACAGAAGAATTGAAAAATACTTACTTATACCAAATCTATAAAATAGATAAAGCGTTAAGTAAAGATTAAAAAAACTGTTGTTACATAAAAATCCCTGATTTAGGACGGTTTCCAAATCAGGGATTTATTTTACATATCTGTTCCGATTTTATCGAATATCACTTTACAATACGTGTTCCCGTATCAGATAATATCGCCGAAGCTTGAGTAATAACAACCTCTTTAACTCCGGCATCAATCGCCTGAAAAGCATTTTCAAGTTTAGGAATCATTCCACCCTGAACAACTCCGTCATGCACATATTGTTCGAACTGGTCCTTATTAATAACCGGTATTACGCTATCATCATCATTTTCATCGCTCAAAACCCCCTTTTTCTCAAAACAGAAGACCAAAGTCACATCAAAATATGCGGCAAGAGCTTTTGCTGCCTCTCCGGCAATAGTATCGGCATTTGTATTCAATAATTGCCCCTTTCCATCATGCGTAAGCGGAGACAAAACCGGCACGACTCCGGTACGAATCAGTGCAGCCAACGTATCGCCACGCACCTCCTTTACATCTCCTACAAAGCCGTAATCCACCTCTTTTACAGGACGCTTTTCAGATCTGATAATATCCATATCCGCACCTGTCATTCCCAAAGCATTCACAGACAGCGACTGTAATCCTGCAACAATATTTTTGCTCACCAATCCTCCGTAAACCATAGTTACGATTTTCAACGTCTCCGCATCCGTAACCCGTCTCCCGTTCACCATTACGCTTTCAATACCCAACCGAGCAGCGACTTTTGTTGCAGAACGCCCTCCACCGTGCACCAAAACTTTATGTCCGGGAATTTGAGCAAAAGTTTTTAACAGATTCTGTAAAGTATCGGGTTCTTCCACAATCTTACCCCCTACTTTTATCAATGTCAATTTTTCCATATCCTAAACATTCTCTCCGCCGAACTCCATTAAATAAGCTTTTATAAAAGCATCGATATTCCCATCCATTACTCCTTGTACATCTGAAGTTTGGTAATTGGTTCTGTGATCTTTAACCCGTCTGTCATCAAACACATAGCTACGTATTTGCGAGCCCCATTCGATTTTTTTCTTTCCGGCCTCGATCTTTTCCTGCTCCGCCATACGATGCTTCAGTTCTTTATCATACAAGATAGACCTCAACTGGCGCAAAGCATTTTCCTTATTTTTCGGTTGGTCTCGAGTCTCGGTATTTTCGATCAATATCTCCTCTTCTTCTCCGGTATAAGGGTCTTTATATTGATACCGTAAACGTACACCGGATTCAACTTTATTTACATTTTGTCCTCCAGCACCTCCTGAACGGAATGTATCCCACGAGATGCAAGCCTGACTGATCTCGACTTCGATAGTATCGTCGACCAAAGGAGTTACAAAAGCCGATGCAAAAGAAGTCATACGTTTGCCTTGAGCGTTGAAAGGCGACACACGCACCAAACGATGTACACCGTTCTCGCTTTTCAAATATCCGTACACATAATCTCCTTCGATCTGTATCGTTACACTCTTAATACCGGCTTCATCTCCTTCGAGCAGATTCGAAATCGAAGCCTTATAACCATGAGATTCACACCAGCGCAAATACATACGCATCAACATAGAAGCCCAATCCTGACTTTCCGTTCCTCCCGCTCCTGAGTTAATTTTCAGAACTGCACCTAACTTATCTTCCTCTCTACGAAGCATATTCCGCAACTCGAGATTCTCGATTAGAGTAATCGTTCTCGCATAAATCTCATCCAACTCAGATTCTGTAATAACTTCTTCCTTTACAAAATCAAAAGCAATCTTCAATTCGTCCACAGATTTTTCAACCTCATCATAACTCTCTATCCAAAACTTAAGGTCTTTCACTTTCTTCATCTGGGCTTCGGCCTTCTTACGGTCATCCCAAAAATCCGGGACATGAGTTCTCAATTCTTCCTCTTCGACCTGAATCAATTTCGCATCGATGTCAAAGATACCTCCTCAACGCCAACTTGCGTTCTTCCGTCTCCTTTAGTTGCTCTGTCGTAATCATTTCTTAATTTAAATATATTAACCAAATTAAAGTACGCCGTACTGCGCAAGTTTCATAATACAATCGACTTCACGCAACACGGTGTTTATAAATTACTGCTAAAATAAGCAGCTATTACATATACATGGCTTCTATCTCGGCACGATAGAGCTGATTTATAATCGGCCGTCTGATTTTCAACGTATTCGTCAGCTCACCGGTTTCCATGCTGAATGCACGAGGCAGCAACGTAAAACGTTTAATCTGTTCGAATCGTGCAAAATTAGCCTGCAATTCAGAGATACGCTCTTGTATCAATTTCTGAATACTTTGATTCTTAACCAATTCCTCCAAATTTCGATATTGTATCTGTTTCTGAGCCGCATATTCTTTTAATGCTTCATAAGCCGGAATAATAATCGCCGTTACATATTTACGCTGATCTCCGATAACTGCAACCTGATCGATATACTTATCCTCTCCCAACTTCGTTTCGATAGCTTGCGGAGCTATGTATTTACCGGTCGATGTCTTAAATAAATCTTTAATACGTTCGGTCAATACCAATGATCCTTCAGCATTCAATTTACCGGCATCTCCGGTTTTGAACCATCCGTCTTTTGTAAAAACTTTGGCAGTCTCTTCCGGCTTTTTATAATATCCTTTCATAACAGTACCGCCCTTTACCAAAATTTCATTATCCTCACCCATTTTCACCTGAATACCGGGCAGAGTAGTACCTACTGTTCCAAATTCATAGCCAGAAGATTCAAAACAAGTTACCGTAGCAGTTGTTTCCGAAAGTCCGTACCCGTATATGATATTTATACCGCAAGAATGCAAAAATTCATTTATCGTATCCGACAAAGGCGCTCCGGCAGTCGGGAATATATTCCCGTTTTCAACACCTATCGCTTTCCTTATTTTAGATAAAACCAACTTATCCCAAAAACGGTATCGGCACTCTAAAAAGAAAGGTACTTTTTTTTCTAAACGAAGAAAATCTATATTTCGTTTCCGACCCGCTCTCAGAGCCTTCATCATCATTATTCGCCGAATACCCTTACTCGCAGAAATTTTCTCCTGTACAGCCGTATAGACTTTTTCCCAAAAACGGGGAACACTACACATAATAGTAGGACGAACCTCTCTTATAACCGATTGTATTTCATCCGGTTTCTGATTTATAACAACTCGCATGCCCTTCACCAGACAAAAATAAGTCCATGCACGTTCAAAGATATGAGTCAACGGCAAGAAACATAAAGAAATATCTTTCTCAGAAACCATTTTCAGTCTTTGAATATGAATACGCATAGCCTCATTGAAATTTGAGTTCGTAAGCATCACCCCTTTAGGTTCTCCCGTCGTTCCGGAGGTGTAAATAATACTTACCAAATCCTCATCCGAAGCACTCAGCATACGCTTTTCCAACATATTACGAAGAGTATTATCCGCCCGTTCGCCGATCTTATATAATTCTTCAAAGCGAACCGATGTAGTATCATCCTCAGCTAATTTTACAGAAGGGTCAAGAATAATGAGTTTTTCTAATGAAGTACAGTTTTTCCGGGCAGCATAAGCATTATCATACTGGAATTGCCCTCCGACAAACAAAAAACGAACCTCCGCTTCATTAATAATATACTCGATTTGCGATTGAGAACTGGTTGCATAAAGGGGTACGACTACTGCCCTATTTTCGTATGCTGCAAAATCTATAACCAGACCTTCCGGTCTATTCTGCGTATAAGTCGCTATATTTTCCTGTTCCCGGACTCCCATTGTAAGGAAAGCCAACGCAATATGCTCTACCTGTTCCGAAAATTGAGTCCAAGAAGTAGATATCCATTTGTCATTCTCAAAATCTTTATGACGGAATACTTCCCGATCACCATACTTCTCCGCTTGGTTGCGTACCAACTGAGAAAAGTGTTTTATTGCCATATAATTTATAATAAAATCAGTCACAAAGGTAATGATAAAAACCGAACGTTTACTATTTTAATAAGTTTTAAGAACCTGTTTAAATTTTGCACAGATCAGTATTGAAAGTTTCTTTCGAGGATATTTTCTCGTTTTATAAGGATAATAGCAGACTATTCGATGAATGAAACCGGGAAAACGAACTGACAGAATTTCCTCATTGGAAAATTCAATCCGTCTCCCAACATTTTTTCTTTAAAACAGAATTATTCATTACTTTTGCCAAGTTACTCAAACAGATTGCTTAAATGAGCACAGACGAACTTTATTATCAAGCTATCGATCTTCTAAAAGAACTTATAGAAATTCCATCCATAAGTCGGGAAGAAAACAAGGCGGCAAATGTCCTCGAACAATATTTAAGGGACATTTATCCCTACAAAAATCAAATTTTCAGAAAAGGGAATAATGTCTGGGCTGTTTCGCCTCATTTCGACAAAAAACGTCCTACCCTCCTGCTCAATTCCCATATCGACACAGTAAAACCTGTATCCGGATGGGAAAAAGAACCTTATACCGCAACAGAAACGGATGATCGAATTTTCGGATTAGGAAGTAATGATGCAGGTGCATCATTAGTAAGTTTATTGCATGTGTTCATTTTTCTCACCGAAAACCGACAACCCTATAATCTCATCTTCCTTGCATCTGCAGAGGAAGAAGTTTCAGGGAAAAACGGTATAGAATCCGTATTACCGGAACTGCCGCCCATCACCTTAGCGATAGTAGGCGAACCCACAGGTATGCAACCCGCCATAGGAGAAAAAGGATTGATGGTTCTCGATTGCTCGGTATATGGCAAATCGGGACATGCAGCACGGAACGAAGGAGAAAACGCAATTTATAAAGCGTTAAAAATAATCGAAAATTTCCGGGATTTTCAATTTCCGAAAGTTTCAGAACAATTAGGAGCTGTAAAACTCAACGTTACACAAGTCCAAGCGGGTACTCAACATAATGTAATACCCGACCGTTGCGACTTCGTAGTTGATGTTCGGACAAACGAACTCTATAAAAATGAAGAAGCGTTTTCTATTCTACAAAAAAATATCGATTGTGAAATGAAAGCCAGATCTTTCAGGCTCAATTCATCAAGAATTGAAATGAATCATCCGATCATTATACGGGCAAAAATGTTAGGATTGCAGCCTTTCGGATCTCCGACCCTTTCAGATCAGGCCTTAATGCCTTTTACCTCCGTAAAAATAGGTCCGGGAGACTCGGCACGGTCACACACGGCAAACGAATTTATTTTGAAAAGCGAAATCAGAGAAGCAATCGATTTATACATAAAATTATTAGATCGGCTTTCTTTAGAGCCTGTCTAATTTTGCTCGGGTCAGATTTGAGAGTTTCTTTCGAGGATATTTTTCTGTTTTTAGGAGAAAGATAGCGGGCTATCTGACGAGGGAAAACGGGAAAAAAGACCGAAAGAAAACGCAAAAATGACCTGATAGTATTTTCTAATTGGAAAATTTAGACAGGTTCTAAAAGATTTTCGCCGCTATTTTTCCGATAAGCGGCATATCAGCATGTTTTTTCCACCACAAAACTCGTTTCGGAGTATATGTAAGAATCCTAAAAAAAGAATACTTCCAATCATATCTGCGATAAGGCAAAGGATACAGATTTATTTCTGTAAAAAAACTCAGGCACATTTTAATAAATTCATCCTCCATGCGTTTCCTGACCAACAGCCTGATTACGCTTACCACCAAATAATCTATTTTTCTATCCAATCCGCTTCCGACAAAAGAATCAGACAACTCCTGACGGTAAATACTTAATCCGTCAATCACTTTCAGATGATCATAAAAGCGTTTTTCTTCATATTCTTTTCCCTGTTTATTGATTACAGATTCACTATTATAACAGTAATAATAAAGCAACACCGGTAAAAACGTAACCGTCTCGGCAACACAAAATGCCCGTGATACAAAATCCTCATCCGAATGTGCTATTTTTTCCTGAAATTTCAAGTTATTTTTAAGCACAAACCTTCGATTAAAAAAATATCCCCAAAGAATACCCAACGGTTGCTGCATATTCATATATTCTGCACCGGACATCTCCCTGCAATAAGGAAACAATTGGTTACTATACGGTTTCTCGTTTCCTTCCGAATCGATTTTTAAATAATCGAACCCGATAATATCCTGTTCATATTGGGAAATCAGCAAAGACAACAAATGAGAAAAAGATGCCGTATTGATATAATCATCGGCATCGACGAACATGATATAACGGCCTTTAGCATAATTCAGCCCTAAATTCCGAGCTCCTCCCGGACCGGCTTTGCGTCGATGATAAACGTGCAACTGCGGTATTTGTTCTTCCATCTTCTGCAACATTTCCAAACTCCGATCCGAAGAACTGTCATCTACCGCTATAATCTCATAACTACCTTCCGGAACTGTAGAAGATACGATACTTTGCAAACATCTCTCTATATAGGATTCCGCATTATAAACGGGAATAATAATACTGATCTCAAGCATAACTCAGGATTTGGAAACGAAGATACATTTTTTTCACGACTTTCCCATAAGCCGAATAAAAAAGCTATCTTTGTCAATCAATCGGGATGTTTATGAAAATACTGCTATTAGGGGAAGCCAGCAATTTGCATTGGACATTGGCCGAAGGTCTCCGATCCCTTGGGCATCAAGTTACAGTCATATCCGACGGCAGCGTATGGATGAATAACAATCGTGACATCTCTCTGAAACGTAAAAGTTACAATCTTTCCGACACGTTACGCTATGCAGGGTCGCTCATATACCATCTGAAAGACCTGACAGGATACGATATCGTACAAATAAAAAATCCCTGCTTTCTCGATCTCAAGGCAAGTTCTTGCTATCATATTTTCAAATTTCTCAAAAGACACAACAAGAAGATATTTTTAGGAGCTTTCGGGACAGACCACTATTGGGTAAAATATTGTCTCGATAAAAAAACATTCAGATATTCGGACTTTTATATAGGAGACCGTTTCAACACATATATTCCGAATAATGAAAAGACTATCCGGGAATGGATATCCGGCGAAAAAGCCGAAATAAATAAAAAAATGGCAGAAGAAGCAAACGGAATATCATGCTGCCTATATGAGTATTATATTCCCTATTATTCTGAATTCAAAGAAAAAGCGAAATACTTGCCGTTACCGATAAATCTGCAAGAACACCCGCTACGGAACATTCCGAAATACCCCGAACAGGTACAATTTTTTATCGGAATACAAAAAGACCGCAATGAATTAAAAGGGACAGACCGAATGCTCAATGTATTGCAAAAGCTGGCAGAAGATTATCCGGATATAGTAAAAATGGCTAAAGCCGTCTCTGTCCCTTATCAAGAATATAAGCAAATGATGTACAACTCCGATATTCTGTTCGACCAACTATATTCATATACTCCGGGTATGAACGGGTTGATCGCTATGGCGAAAGGGCTGATCGTTATCGGCGGAGGAGAGCCGGAAATGTACGATCTCATGGGAGAGCAAGAAAACAGACCTATTATCAATGTTTTACCGGACGAACAGGACATTTACCAAAAAGCTCGGTCATTGATAATGCATCGGGAATTGTTAGAACAATTATCTTTAGACAGCCGCCGCTTTGTAGAAAAACATCATGATCACATCAAAGTAGCCAGCGAATATCTTCATTTCTGGGAATCCCGATAATCTATCTCGTCGCACGTTCGTATAAAATACCCTTAACAAGCCAAATATAGTATTTGAAAGGCGATACCGGTCGTTTTTCTCCTTTTCTGAAAGCCTGCCAAGTAAATTTCACCATTGCCGGGAAAGCCAACCAGCCCTTAAAGTGGTGGCACAACGCCCCCATAGTCATTGCCGCACGCAAAGTAAAAGCACTGCTATCGCCATTAGACATGCATGGGTGAAGAACAATATATTTAGGGAAAAAACGGGCTTGCAACCCTTGTTTCAAACAGGCATCGACAAACATAAGTTCTTCTCCTCCGGATAACCGGGCACTTCCCAACCCGAACCGTTCGTCAAACCATATTCCCTTTCGCTTCACCGTTTCCACTCTAAAAGCTATTTCAATAGAACTCGGAGCATACCCTTTCCATCGAGTATAAGATTTCTCTACTAAAGGATATTTTTTATATTCCGGCTCTCCGTCAGGAGTCTTTGTTTTAAAGAATGCAAGATCTATCTCTGTGTGAGATCGAAAAGTTTCTAAAATCGTATCGAACGTATCTTCAAAATAAAAAAGATCGTCATCGGCAATAAGTGCGATTCCATCATTGACAAACGACATCGCATGATTGCGGTTTCGGCATAGCCCCCTACCCGGCAAAGTAACTATCTGTACATCTTTCCGCCTCAATGCATCAGGAATAAGCGAGAGAAATTTCTCATCGCTATACTGAAAAGAAACGACATAACGTATATCTTCCCGCTCGGGTTTCAATAAATGCGGTACTCGTGTTATTCCATCGTCCAGCGTACAAACCAAAACATGTAATACCATAACTTCTAATTTCATTTACCGTTTTTTCAAGCGACCTACCCATCGATCAGCCCAATTGTATAGTCTCGGACTTATATAAAAAAGAAAACCTTCTATCTTATTTTTACATCCTCCGCGACGATATAATACTCTACAAAATGATATTTTATATGCCGATATATGTGTATAAAATTCTTTTCGTTCACTCAAAGACAGGCTATCGCTCGACCGCACCGCCGTACATATACATGCTCCCACTATACGATTTATATACAATGCAATCTTGTTATGCTCTTTACCGAAAACGATCAAACGTTCAGCTACCGTTACCAAATCGAGACAACGTTGCAAAGATGCTTTTCTGGTTGTCGAACCCGGACGGCAATATACATAATAAACAGGATAGCGACTATATAAAACCGATTTAGCATAAAAGAGCGCACGAGGAATAAATTCAGTATCCTCATGTACAATTCCTTCTACAAAACGTAACTTATGACGTAACAGTAATTCACGACGCCACAAATAGAGGCAAATGGCCAGATTATTATTCAATACTTTGAAAAAATCGAGTCCGGAAAAAATTTTATCGGCAGGTGTACTTCTAAATTTTTCCTGAAAACTCTTTCCATCGGTATTTATACGATCTATCGCCAATACTTCGACTCCTCGATCATCGAACAATGCCAACAAACGTCCCAAACAATTGTCTTCTATCCAATCGTCACTATCTACAAACCAAATATATTCACCCTGAGCCCTGCTCAATCCGTAATTACGGGCTGCTCCTTGTTTTTTATTGTTCTGAGTCAATACGACGACGTTGGCATGCTCCATCGCATAACGTGATAAGATGACATTACTGCTATCGGTCGAACCGTCATCTACGACAATAATTTCATAGCTATCGGCAGGGATGTCTTGCCGCAAACAACTTTGCAGGCAGCGGTCTATGTACTCCTCGCCATTATATACCGGTATAATTATCGATAACCTTACCATAATATCAATTTATTTATCACCATTTCCGTCCGGTTTATTCAATATCCTCCAACCGAGTCTCTTTTTCAGCATCGTTATCGAATAAATCACCGACATGCCCGTAAACAACCATGCTGTTAACATATACCAACCGGTTTGTCCGAACCGACAGAATGCGAATACGGGCAGACAAATCAAAAGCACAGCCATCAGCACCCGATAAAACGAATGCTCGAATTTCAATTTATAATATCGCCGGCACAAAAACCACATACCTGTTCCGTAAAGAAAAAAACTCATCAAATAAGCGATGCCGATTCCTTCAAGTCCCCAAAACATATATGCCGTTATATTCAGAACAAAAGACACTGCATCTGAAAGAAATTCCGTAATCATGAATAACTTTCCCGCACCTCTTGCAAGCAGCACAAACCCCATAGTCCACGAGACCGCCTTAAACAAAACCCCTATAATCGCCCACGATATATAATCCCCTATCCGCAAAAAATCTGTCGTATAAAGAATCCTGATAATCCAAGACTGACAGACAAGAAACAGACAGACGATAGGCAACAAAATAAGCAACGAGGCTTCAGCCTGTCTCGACACCTGTTCTCCGACCAGTTTCCGGTCATCGGCTATTGCAGCCAAACGAGGATAATATTCTGTTCCCATAGCCGTAAAAACCAATCCGACGTAACGAGTTATCAAAGTATATCCGGAAGTATAATACCCGACATCCGCAACTCCGGAATGAGCATTGAGCCAAGCGATAAAAAGATAATTCAATAATGTCGTCACAAAACCGCTTACTGTCATATAAATACCGAGCATAACCATGGGCTTTCCCCTATTCCATGTTTCTCCTACCGACAATTTGGCTGCTTGTACCGGTATTTTCCGGCTATAAATCCACGCAAAAAACAAACTTGTCAGAGCAACAAGAATCAAAGACGGCACAATACCCTCTATACGCCAAAAATAATACATCGGCAGAGACAACAATAATGCGACGACAGCCCCCCAAACACTGCTTTTCGCAAGAACCTTTATCTGTCCCAATCCCTGTAAGAGAGCCTGTTCTCCTGAAGACAGGGCATTAAAAAGCAAAGCGCATGAAAGCCAAACGAACCCCCAGATATGCCGATCGTTGTCGAAAGTCAAACGACTCAATAAAGGAGCAAACGACAAAACGACCACAGCCCCGGCCAAACCCACAAACCAAGACCAGCGCCGAACGACAGTTATCACCTCCGACAACCTGTGTTCGTTTTTCTGCGACACGGCTTTCGAAACATCCCGTACCGTACTTTGACGCAAACCCAGTCCGGTAACGGCTGTAATCATCTCAAGCGCAGCATTATATAAATTTATAATACCTACCCCCTCCGCTCCCAGCCATATTGCAATAAACTTTACTTTCACAAAAGAACAAATAATGCCGATAACCTGTACTCCGCCGAATAATCCGGTAGATTTTACGATGCGTCGATATGTTGAAACAGAGTCCTTTTCTGACATTATTCTATTTTATTTTTCATATTCCGGAAGCCAAATTTCATAATAGCCGTTAGTCCAAACCTTAAGGTATTTATTCTTTTGCAAAAAGCTATTTATCAGAAGATTCTTTCCCTTATTCGCATTATTTGCCATATAATCATCCGAATAACCATCCGGCCAATCGATCCACAGTCCTTTGAATTTCTGAAGCACGACTACCGGAAGATCCTGACGCTCTCTACCGGCACGGGACAAAGCTCCTTCCAACAGGTCCTTATCGTATAAATAGAGCCACGGATTATAAGCATAAGGTTTTGTCCGTGTTAAATAATGCAACATCGGAGAGTTATCATAAATCAACGTATAGTCTCCCTCCGAGACATATCCGCCCAATGCAGAAAGCACTTCCTGAGATACAGAAGCTCTTTTTTGAGAAGTATAAATTCCCCTTAAAAAGGGATGATCAACCGAATAGATTTTCTTAAAACGCGATCCTTGATCGAAATAGGTATAACTTATATGTCTCTGAACCGATAGACAGACAAACAATATCAACAAAATCGATCCCGTTTTTCTCAGCATACGATTTGAAATCCCCCTCGAAACCGGCAGCTCCCGAACCTCCTTTTCCGAATAAGCTACAACTAACGGCAAAGTCAAAAACATCGAAAATCTGCCCACGAGATCAACAGCTCCGTCACTCCCCAAAGGTTGAACGATCAAGAACATCCCGGCAGCAAAAGCCACTGTTTTTATTACCGGAGGTTCTTTCCACAATATAAACAAGACCGTAGCTAACGAAAGGAAATAGAGCAAATATAAAGCTCCATAAAAATA
Source organism: uncultured Coprobacter sp. (assembly GCF_947855755.1). Lineage (NCBI taxonomy): Bacteria > Pseudomonadati > Bacteroidota > Bacteroidia > Bacteroidales > Barnesiellaceae > Coprobacter > uncultured Coprobacter sp. Next base: position 19,578 of record NZ_CANUAR010000027.1, on the reverse strand, counting down.
TAGGAACAAAGAAAGAACAAGAACTGCAGAGATACCGATCATTTTGACGAATACTCTATTTCGGTATCTTTTTATTAAATAAAAGAACGTCGTACCCCAAAGCGCAAAAAACAGACCGGTAAACCCTATTTCTAAATATTGTCCGGCTGTTGTTCTGAACATCGAATAAACATTATGAGAGCTCCCAGAAGATCGACCTATATGAAATATCCAATCGAGACATGTAAAGAAAGGTTGTAAATGTCCGGCTTTCCACATGAACGAAAAGACTAAAAAGAATGTCAGAAAATATCCCGTCAAAAAGTAAGCCATGACTCGAACAGTCCACTTCATTCTTTTTCGAAAAATCCATGCCTCATAAAGAATCATCAAAATAAATAAAACTCCGAGAATATTCGGAATACGGGTAAATGCATTTACTGCAAACACCATTCCCGCCCCGATAATCCAACCTTTATTATTCTCAGAACGCATACCCTTCAACAGCAAGCCTATACCACCTACATATAATAATGCGCTGACATTGTTATAATAAAGGCTCGACACATCATCAAAAATGTACAGAACAGCCATAGCAACCCCGACACGGACAGCCCAAAGCGGCAAGTACGGTTTTAAAATACGGCAAGTAAACGCCGCTGTCAAGATAATTATCAAAACTCCGGCAAAACGCATCAGTAACAAGCCGCCGTCAGGAAATAAAGAATAAAGCGATCCTCCTAATATCCCCGCAAACCAATACATAAATGCATACGTCACCGATTCAGGATCATTAAAAATCTGTTGATAAAATGTCATAAAGAAACCTTCATCGGCAAAATCAAGGCCTTGTGGAATAAATATGAGCCGAAATAAGAACAAAATCGATAAAAATACCCACTGCGGTATTTTCTCGATCGCCAATATCATATCACTCTTTCTGCCCATTCGTTTAAATTCAAGGTTAATCTTCGGTTACCAACTCAATTCATACGTATCATATACGATTCCTCGCCCTCCGAATCCCTCTTTTTGAGCGATCAATCCGGAATTAAGAAAGTATCCTTTATCCTCCGTAGATTGTCCAAAATCAAAGACCTCCCTGTCTGAATAACGATCGGTAATCAAATAATGGAACAACAAGTCGAGAGCTCCGAGCTCTTTTCCTTCAGAAGATGCGGATATATATTGCGAATGAACCCACTTATCCATTTCGAAAATTACACAACCGGCGACAACCCGTTCTCCCTTACAGGCTGTAAATAACCGTATATTATTCGGGAAACGACTCCTCAGAAGGGATATTTCTTCCACAGTATGCACCGGTCGCTTATGATAACGATCCGACAAATTTTCTGATAATACTTGCCAGAAACTTTCTAAATCAGAAGATTCCTGCACGGTAATTCCAAAAGATAAGGCTTTTCTTATTCCTCGTCGGCGTAACTGACTGAAAGGCATCCTGCATGAAAGAGAAACCGTCGTCGAAAGATTACGGGCAACCAGCCTTGCATTATTCCTGAACAATGCATATAAATCCTCCTGTGAGGGATACCGATGATAAATATCCGGAATACATTTATACACTAATTTAGAAAAGCCCCGTTCCGACAGCCAAGAAGACAACAGAGAAAAAATACCCAATACCCTATCTGCCGTACATTTTGAAGACAATATCAAACCTCCGTATGTCAATCCCTGATGAGACCAAAGAATATCGCCCTCCCGATTAGCAGGTAACACGGCGATCAACTTCCCTCTATAACGAAACAATAAAGAATTATCGATAAACCTATCTGAATGATAATCCATATAGTTCCGAAAAAAAAGAAACGTCCCGTTTCTGGAATTTGCAATAAAACAATCCCATTCAGGCTGTAAAGCCGGAATATATTGCTGTATTTCGATCCGGTTTTCCATATTACCTGATTATTATTTATTCAACCACGGTTCAGGGTTAAGTTTAGTCGTCTCTTTCCAAAGCTGAAAATGCAGTACGGTACGGTTATTCTCCTCCGGATCGGAATAAATTCTTCCGATAGATTGTCTTGTAGTCACTTTATCTCCAGCCTTTACAAAGACCTCACTAAGATTAGAATAGATCGTCAAGTAATTTCCGTGTCGGATAATTACAGAACTATTATAGCCCGGCATCACGAATACTCGAGTCACCACACCATTGAATACAGAACGGGCTGTCGTTCCCGGCGTCGTCTGTATATCTATACCGCTACTGTTTACCTGCACATATTTCAACTCCTGATGCTGCTGTTGTCCGAAATGTCCTACAATCATATATTTGCCCGATAAAGGCATCGGTAAACGTCCTTTATTCTGAGAAAAGCTATTCGACAACTCAAGCTCATCCTTAGTCATGGCATAACCGCCTTTTGTCTGAGATTTCCGAACCTCCCCAGCAGAAACAGAACCTTTTTTCCCTGATTTCTTATCGGCATTTGCCGCTTTTTTAGCTGCTTCTGCCGCACGTCTTGCCTCTTCGGCAGCCTTACGAGCCTCCTCAGCAATCAACTGTTCGATGCGACGATTCAAAGCGGCAGCCTGTTTTCTCTGAGCATTCAGTTCTTTTTGAAGTTCTTTTTCCTTCTTCTTAAGATCTGCCACAACCTCTTTCTGCGACTCCTCTTTCTGTTTCAACTTATTTGCAGCATCGGTACGTTTTCCCAATACCGCATTTTTTTCAGACCGGGTTTTAGCCAATTCTGCTTTCTTCTTTTCTAATTCTGCCTGTTGCTCAGAAATCTTTATCGCCTCTTTCTTCCTCCAAGCCGAATATTCCCGTAAATAACGAATCCTTCGATAAGACTGATTTAAAGAACTCGACGAAAAAACAAACATCAAAGTTTCATAACCCGAATTTCTACCTGCAATTCCCCGTATAGCCTTGGCATAAGCCTCTTTCTTGGCATCCAATTCCTTCTCAAGCCTGGCTATCGTTTCATTAATTTTTCTCTCTTGTTTATTAATATTCGAAATTTCGGCATTTAAAGCCGCGATCACTTCCTTATGTTTCGTTATCTCAGCCGTCAACTTATTCAATTGATGCAAAGATTGGAGAGCCGACTTTTTCGTAGTCTTCAACTCCTTATCGGTCTTCGCAATAGATCGCAACGCTTCTTTCCTCTGTTTCTGCAAATCTTTTACTTTTTTAGACGATTGAGCAACAGAGGTCACGGCAACCACAGCCATCAAACAAATTATCAATATACGCCTCATCATTTCAAAAACATATTTAACAAATCACGTACCGATACTCTCTTATATTGTGAAGACACCGAAAAATCTACATTGAAAGTCTTGTTCCATTCCGGAGAAATATTCTCCATTTTAAGAGTCAAGCTCTTATTTCCTATCCCACTTGTCCGGACCTCCATTTCCGAAGGAAACCAAAATTCTCCTTGATTCGTAAATTTCGAATAGCTCCATGTCATCTGCATTTGTCCGGATATATCCAAAGCTCGTGTTTCCCTTAAACGAGCCAACTCATCCAAATCAAATAAACATGAAAAACGAGACATATCTTTTATAGAAAAACTCCAGTCCGATTTTTCTCTTATCCAAGAAAAATTCCGGTAATCCGATATATCCAAATGACTTTTCCCAAATAAAAAAGGTCTTCCCAAAAACAACGCCTGTATAGTAGAAAGAGACAGATCGACCGGCAATTTCGATCTATATGCCGCTAAAGATTCAGCGACATAGCGTTTCCCCATTTTATCCAAAATCCAGATACTGTCATTCGTCAGTCGAACGCGGAACATTTCGATTCCTAAAAACGGTTGAACCGATATTTGCAAAATCTTATCCTTTATTATACGTATCGTCGCTTTACTCTTCAAATTTCCCGCACTTGTGGTTATCACCAAAGATGTTTTCGCAGAGTAAGACGTATAATCCGGACTATTTTTCAGGCAATCGGCAAAAACACGTTTTTCCGACTCCGACTGTTCTCCGGATATTTTCGTTTTTTCTCCGATATGGGAAGTCTTACATCCGACAAACATAATTCCTAAAGCCGTAATCACAGCCCAGACGAATCTTCTCATTCTTCGTAATATTTTTTATCCTTTATTTTCTGAGGTAACATTTTAGAGTCGCTACCCTTCTCAAGGGCATTATTCCAATACTCCAAAGCGCCATCGACATCCCCCGTCATAAACAATACATCTCCGTAATGTTCCAACAACGCAGCACTGTCATTTCCACCCTTATCCAATGCACTTTTCAAATATATCTTTGCCAGTGTATAATTTCCCTGTTGAAAAAATACCCACGCATACGTATCGAGATAAGTCGGATTATCAGGCTCTTGTTTAACGGCATCTCCACTCATCCTCTCTGCCTTCGATAAATCTTTTTTCTGAAGAGCCAAATAATAACTGTAATTATTCAAAACCCCGATATTCCCGGGATTATATTCTAAAGCCTTATCGAATGCAGCATAAGCAGAATCCGGCTGCTGCGCCTGATAATAGGTATCGCCTATTTGTCCGTACAAATCAGAAATAAGAGCGCGATTTTCAGGATTGGTATGCTTTAACCCCGTTCTCAACGTCGCAACGGCCTTCTCGTACTCTTTTTTCATCATATAAGACGAACCTAAATAAATATATAAAACAGCCTCATCGGGTAAATAAGAAAGGGCTTTTTCTCCTGCAATAATAGCATCATCATATTTTTTCTGATCTAAAATAGCACCTATCAATTGTTGCCAATATTCTAAACGTACAGGAGCTAAATCTACAGCAATCTGCATCTGTGCGACGGCATCGCTCTTTTTCTGTCGTATCCACAATACATCAGCATACAATTTATGAAGTTCCTCTTCTTGAGGATGCATTTCGAGCAATGCGGAAAACATCGCATCCGCTTGGTCCAGGTTCTCTTTTTTCTGCAACAACTCCGAAAGGAAACCTGTCAGTATTTTTTGTTTAGTCTCTACATCCAGATTTTTACTCAGCAAAGCATCCAGAATTTGGTTCTGATAAGCCTCTTTATCCCCCTTTTTATTGTAATAGTTGGCTTTAGACACCATCAAATATGCATTGTCCGGCTCTATTTCACCGGCATGTTGATATACTTTCCAAGCATCTTCATCTCGATTCGAATCAAGATAAAGATCTCCCAATAAAATAAGATAAGTAATATCTTTCGGATGAGCATCGATCAAACGCTGCACTTCGGCAAAAGCCTTGTCATCTTGTTTTAAGGCCTTATACAGTTTTACTTTTTGAAGGATTATAGGTTCTACGACACCCATCGATTGTTCCAATTGATTGTACGCATCAATAGCCTGCTGAAAATCTCCCTTTTGCGCATATACCTCCGCCAACATATAATTCAACTCCGGTTTATTAGGATTATATTCTATCATCCGTCGAATCAGAGAAATCGCCTGCTCAGCATCACCGAGATTCTGTGCAAGATTGGCAGCCATAACATTGTACCAATAGTTATCGGGACTTTTCTCGGCAGCTTCTTTTAAACAATCATAAGCAAGCTGCGGCTTTTTTAAATGCAGGTAATAATTGGCTAAATTATATTTGACAACAGCACTCGACGTATCTATCGCCGCAGCTTGCTGCAACAAATCAAATGCAGCATCTTGTTTCCCGAGATTTTTCATTCGGTCGGCTTCCAGAAAAAAATAGTCGAATTTACGTTGGTCCGATTCGGACAACCCCCTTCCGATATCTGTTTTTTTTCTGCCGAAATTACGACTACTTCCGCAAGAAAAACAAACAGACAATAACGCCAGACATACCAATAAACGACAACCTATATATTTCATTTACATAATATTGTATTAAAAACACTCTTATTTCACACCTGTATGTCCAAAACCTCCCGTCCCCCGATCACTATCTTCAAGGGTTTGCACTTCTACCCAATCTACCCGGCAATACTCCTTAACAACCATTTGACAAATGCGCTCACCATCATGAATGACAAAATCTTCGTTTGAAAAATTAATCAAAATAATACCGATCTCTCCTCGATAATCGGCATCGATCGTACCCGGAGAATTGAGAATTCCTATTCCTTTTTTCAATGCCAGTCCGCTACGAGGACGTATCTGGGCTTCATATCCTTCGGGAAGTTCGATATATAGTCCTGTAGGAATCAGGACTCGCTGCATCGGTTTAAGTACCACAGGTTCATTCAAGTTGGCACGAATATCCATTCCGGCAGCATGCTCCGTACCATATTCCGGTAATTTATGCCTCGATCGGTTAACTATCTTTACTTTAACTTCCATAATCAACTATTTCCTGTTTATTTCAATCATGTTTTCATTATCGAAAACAAAATATATCAACTTGCGAAAATAACGAAATATGCTTAAACTATCTTTCTATTTTTTTATTTTTAATGCTTTCTCTAAACTATTTTCTATAAAAACAACCGATTCCACTCAATTATTCTGCAATTTCAGCCTTGTCATAAACATCCGACTTTAAAAACCAACCTCAATTAGAAATAAGACTAAGAGTCTGTCTAAATTTTCCGACAAAAAAATACTATCAGGTCATCTTTACGTTTTCTTCCGGTCTTTTTTCCCGTTTTCTCTCGTCAGATAGCCTGCTATCATCCTCGTAACATCCTCGAAAGAAACTTTCAAATCTGACCCGAGTAAAATTGAGACAGACTCTAAAGAGAGACACGATCATATATCGAGGTATTATTTTTTTTGTATTTTTGCCAAACAACATCGTATTCGAAACAAAATGAAATATACAGAATCCAAAATGTCGTGGGAACGTTTACTCTCCTCGAAACGATTCGGACTGGAACGTTATCACGAAGAACGACAACATTCACGTTCCGATTTCCAAAGAGACTATGACCGCCTTGTTTTTTCTGCTCCGTTCAGAAGATTGCAAAACAAGACCCAAGTATTTCCTCTTCCCGGAAGCGTATTTGTACATAATCGTTTAACTCACAGTCTCGAAGTTTCATGTGTCGGCAGATCATTAGGTAACAATGTTTCGTCTGTTCTACTCGAAAGATATTCAAATGAACCTTGGGCAGGGAAACTACACGGTATCGGAGCTATTGTCGCCGCCGCTTGTCTGGCACACGATATGGGAAACCCGCCTTTCGGACATTCCGGAGAAAGAGCTATCGCCACTTATTTTTCAGAAGGAAACGGTCTCAGCTTAAAAAATAAACTGGGAACAGACGAATGGAAAGACTTGACCCATTTTGAAGGGAATGCAAATGCTTTTCGATTATTGACTCATCAATTTAACGGACGACGAGCCGGAGGATTCGTTATGACTTATTCGACTCTGGCATCGATCGTAAAATACCCTTATGCATCGAATCTTGCAGGGGAAAGAGGAAAGTTCGGTTTCTTCACTTCCGAGGCTGATGATTTTGTCAAAGTAGCAGATACTTTAGGTATGTTGCGTATGGACATTCCCGGAATACGATACTGCCGACACCCGCTCGTTTATTTAGTAGAAGCGGCAGACGATATCTGTTATCAGGTAATGGACATAGAAGATGCACACAAGCTCAAAATATTAACGACCGACAAAACCAAAGAACTGTTTCTCGGGTTCTTTTCGGATTCCCGATTGAAACACATTCAGGAAACATTGAATATCGTATCGGACATTAACGAGCAAATCGCTTACCTACGCTCTTGCGTCGTAGGGATATTGGTAGATGAATGTTCTCGAATTTTCTGTGAAAAAGAAGAAGAACTTTTGAAAGGAGAATTCGATGGCGTACTTATGGATCACATTGGAGAAATTCCGCGAAATGCTTACAAAAATTGTTCTGATGTAGCTTATGAACACATCTACAAAGCTTCGGATGTTCTGGATATAGAACTTGCCGGTAACCGTATCATTTCCGTTCTATTGGATAAACTGATCGACGCGGTCATCAATCCCGGTAAAGCATACTCGCAGCTGCTGTTAAACAAAGTGCCGGGACAATACGAAACTCGAAACGAAAACATCTATAAAAGAATCCAAGCCGTTATCGACTATATTTCCGGCATGACAGACGTATATGCACTGGATTTATACCGGAAAATAAACGGGATGAGTCTTCCGGCCTTATAACCAATAACAAACAACAATGAAACGAATATATTTTTTCATACTATCTTTTCTCTTTACTACGACATTGCTTTTCGGTGCAGAATATACCATCGAAACCATCCCTAACGTACATTTACAAAATGCTAAGGCATTCGTAAGCAATCCGGATGCAATACTATCTCCTTCGACGGAACAGCAAATAAACTTACTATTGGACTCTCTTCAAACGAAAACAAGTGTCGAAGTCGCCGTCGTAGCAGTAAATTCCATTGGGGATGCCGATATAAAGCAATTCGCTACCGCATTATTCGAACATTGGGGTATAGGAAAACGGGAAAAAGATAACGGACTACTGATACTATTCGTTTTAGACCAACGTAAAATCACATTCGAAACAGGATACGGATTGGAAGGTATTTTACCGGATGCTATCTGCAAACGCATTCAAACCCGATACATGCTCCCTGAATTTAAAACAGGAAATTACGATAAAGGAATGTTACTGGGATTGAACGCCATATATCACAGATTAAGTACTCCGGAAGCCCGAAATGAATTATGGGTACAAAATCAATCTGCACAAGAAGACTGGGGTAAAGTATTATGGTATTATGCAATCACATCCCTTTTATTTTCCATGATATTACTCTTTATGGTACGATCATCCGTGAAATCATCGAAAGCAAAAGACTACTACGAACAATACAGGACCTTGTCCGGATATAAAAGTACTCTGGCCGTACTCTCTTTTATTTTTCCTGTTTTCGTATTATTTCTGTATATTTGGATTTCGATCCGATTAAAACGACTCAGAAATAAACCCCGAAAATGCAATCGATGTGGAGCAAAAATGAAAAAACTCAATGAAGAGGAAGATAATCGTTATTTAACTCCACAAGAAAACACCGAAGAAAAATTACAGTCGGTCGATTATGACGTCTGGCTATGCGACCAATGCGGAAATACAGAAGTCTATCCGTATGAAAACCGTTACACCAAATACAGCACCTGCCCGCAATGTCATGCAAAAGCCTACAGCTTAGACCGAGATCGCATACTAATCGCACCTACTCCGTTTTCAACCGGAACAGGAGAGAAAACATATCATTGCGCACACTGCAATTTTCAGAAAAAAAGCACTTATATAATACCGATGATTATCGTCGCATCCGGAAATAATCGAAGAGGAGGTGGCGGTTTCGGAGGTTTCAGCGGAGGAAGTTTCGGTGGCGGCCGATCCGGAGGCGGAGGAGCAACATCCGGATGGTAATTTATATGCATATTTATTCCATATCACCCTATTCTATACAAATAGAAATATTCTAAAATCAAAAATAGATTATTTTATAAACCGATTCCGGAGAGCATCAATTCCCGACAAAAGTACACCATTAACAAACAAAGAGCCACAAAATGCCACAAGCCTATTTTCTCTCTCCTATATGCATTTCCCCCAATATAGGTCTAATTATTGAGTAAATATACAAAGAGATAAAAATATAAATAATATTATTGCAAAGCTTTGTATTATAAACACATAATATAATTTAAGAAGAATCATTCTAAATAATAAAATTATTATTTTAGGATAATTAACACTGTATTTCTATACAAATATCTATATTTGCACACCATTTTAAGCATTATCCAAAATATCACAAATGTTTATCATGTTACTAAAATGCGAGAAATAAGTAAGAAAACAGTTAAAACTGATAGAAATTTACAACAATCGATTCGAATAAATCAAATAAGTAACATCCGGTAATCGGATACAAATTTCAATATAAATAAACAGTCGAAAGGACATAACCTAAACTGTGTTATCGATATTATTTTTCAGCGAAGTTTTTTGATTTTAAAATATGCTACTTACTAAACTATAATTTCTTAGAATATTACTCATGCAAAAATATCTTTTTATTTTTTTGGTATGTTTATTCTCCGGACTCCCGTTATTTTCTCAAAATAATGATAAGGACACAAAAAACTCAAAAGAAAAAACTTCAAAAGAAAGAATTTTCATGGGAGTTGTAAAAGATCAGTCGGGTGAACCTCTTCCGGGAGCTGTGGTATATGTCAAAAGCAAACCGGCATCAGGAACATCGACAGATGCATACGGGAATTTCATATTAAAAAATATTCCGGAAGGTAAGCAAATCATCATTATCAGTTGTCTGGGTATGGAACCCAAAGAATTTACCTTCACCGGACAAAAATCTGCGATAATCGTTCTGGAAGAAAAGGTAAAAAAGATACAGGATGTCGTGGTTACCGGTATCTATGTTCGTAAAAAAGACAGTTTTACCGGTTCGGCAACAACTTATTCAAAAGAAGATCTAAAGACAATCGGTACAAAAAACCTAATTCAAAGTTTGAAAACTTTAGAACCCTCCCTAAGAGTAATGGACAATAACACTTGGGGTTCTGACCCGAACCGAATGCCGGATATGGAGATCAGAGGGAAAACCAGTATTGTCGGAGAACTTTCTTCAGACTATGACAATACTGCCAACCAACCGCTTTTCATTTTGGATGGAATAGAAGTCACAATAAATGACATCATGAACTTGAATATGGACCGTATCGCCAATGTTACTGTGTTGAAAGATGCAGCATCCACCGCAATATACGGGTCAAAATCTGCCAATGGGGTTATCGTTGTGGAAACCGTAAAACCCGAACCCGGACAATTAAGAGTTTCTTACAGTGGAAACTTCCAATTGCAGATGCCTGATCTGACAGGATACAATCTTATGAACGGAGAAGAAAAGCTACAGTACGAACTTCTCGCCGGACGTTACACGGCTAAAGATAATATGGAAAGTCAGGATGCTTTAGACGCCCTTTATTACAGCCGACTGAAAGAGATAAAGAGAGGCGTAGATACTTACTGGTTGTCAGAACCTTTGCGAGCGGTCTTCAATCACTCTCATAATCTATATGTAGATGGAGGGGACAAAGCCATGCAGTATGGTATAGGACTAAGTTATAATGACGAAAGCGGAGTAATGAAAGGTTCTGACAGACAAATCATGAGCGGAAACATCGACCTCACCTATCGTAAGAATTCTTTAATTTTCTCGAACAAGTTCAACGTTGATTTGGTAAATTCAAAGCGGGAACCGGTAGAATTCTCAAAATTTGCCGAAGCAAATCCTTATTACAGAAAAACGAATGACGACGGTACTGTATCGGAACTGTTAGAACCTCTCGAAGTTGCAGGAGAACCGATCTATAACCCACTATATCTTTACAACATCGTTAACAATGATGTGACCGATGACATCACTCTACGAGACAATTTCAGCATTATATGGCGATTTCTTCAATCGTTTCAATTGAGAGGCCGTATAGGAATCAGTAAGTTAATCTCTCAAAATGAAGCATTCAAGTCTCCGAGCCATCCGGATTTCACAGGTGTAGACAAAAAAGGCTCTTATTCTAAAAATGACAGTGAAACTTTTTCTTATAACGGAGATATTACCCTGACTTACGGTAAAGTCATTAAAGACAGACACCAAATAAATGCCGTAGGAGGATGGACATTTAGTGAAAAAAGCACCAAAAACTCAGGATATTCCGTTTACGGATTTACCAGCGATTTACATCAAAATCCTCAATTTTCTGCTGGATTTGACGAGGGAGCAAAGCCTACTTACAAAAACGCGACAAGTCGATCGACAAGTTTCTATTTAAACGGGAACTACTCATACAGGAATAGATATATGGTCGATGCGAGTTTACGTTTCGACGGATCGTCTGTATTCGGAGCTCAAAAATTATTCACATCAACTTGGGCAGCAGGTATTGCATGGAATATCAACAACGAACGATGGTTTCAAGTCGATTGGATCGACCTTTTGAAACTGAGATTCTCTATCGGTAACCCGGGCAACCAAAACTTCGATGCTTATCTTTCGTCCGGAACATACATTTACAACCCCGAATATCAAAACCATTTCGGGACAAGTGCGATTATAGAAAAATTTGCCAACAAAGGGCTGGAATGGCAAAAGACGATCGACAAAAACTTCGGTATAGATTTTGAATTTCTGGATAGTCGACTGCGAATAGGTGGAGATTATTATTATAAAGTAACCGATCCTCTTTTAGTCTCTATCCCTATGCCTCCTTCTGTCGGGACAGACAAGATATATACCAATTTTGGCGGACAGATTTCCAAAGGTTTTTCCGGAACAATCAGTTATACAGCAATAAAACGTCCCACGACACGACTAAACTTCAATCTTACTTTCAGCAACGGAACTTCCGAATACTTCAATATCGGTAACAAACTTGACTTTATGAACGAAAAAGGAAGCAGTACATCCCTACGTCGTTACTATGACGGAGCAAGTCCTGACGATATATGGGCGGTACGTTCGGCAGGTATAGATCCGGCAACAGGACGTGAAATTTTTATCAAGAAAGACGGAAGTTACACATTTCAATACGATGCAAACGATGAGGTTGTTGTAGGATCTACGGCAAAAGATCTCGAAGGAGTTTTCAGCGTATCGTTCTATTACAAACAGTTTTCCGCATCTGTCAACTTACGTTACCAATTAGGAGCACAAACTTTTGCTTCTGCTTTATACAACAAAGTCGAAAATATAACAGAACAGGGGATGTATTATAATCAAGATAAAAGAGCCCTGTACGATCGTTGGCAGAAACCGGGAGATAAGGCAAAATTCAAGGCAATCGACAATTTTGAAAGTACTCCGATGTCTTCCCGTTTCGTAATCAACGAAAACGTACTATCCGGTGAATCTATCAGTTTCGGTTACGAAACCGCAGGTAAATGGGTACGAGCAATGAAAGCTCAAGGTGTTTCTTTCCGTTTGTATATGAATGATATTTTCAGAATATCCTCATTTAAAGAAGAAAGAGGAACTGATTACCCGTTCTCCAAAAGCGTTTCTTTATCTGTAGGTGTACGATTTTAATTAGAAAGGGATTATAGGTTATGAAACAATATGTCATTATTATCACACTAATAACAATACTTTTGGGAGGAAGTTCCTGCAAAGATTGGCTGAAAGTGGATTCGGAAGATCGTATCATGGAAGATGCTCTTTTCCAAAGTGAATCGGGTTTCTTCACCGCATTGAACGGTGTATATGTACACCTGCTAAACACCAACTTATACGGAAGGACTTTAACAGCAGGAACATTCGATATATTAGCACAGTATTACGATACGACAAAACCGTTAAATTCTCATACATACAGGTCTTTAGCAAACTTCGAACTCCAAGCTAAAAAAGATGCGGTAGCAGATACTTGGAAAGAGGCCTATTTCCTGATCGCCAATATAAACATCATACTGGAGCACTGCGAAAACGATCGTTCGGTACTCTCCGATTCTAATTATGAATTGATAAAGGGAGAATGTCTGGCATTACGCGCGATGTTGCATTTCGAGATGTTTCGCATTTTCGGTCCGATCTATTCCTACGAGCCGGGAAAAGTCTGCATTCCATATTCAGATGATACAGAAAAAAATGTAAAGCCTTTATTAAGCGCAATAGATGTCGTAGATAAAATATTAACGGATTTGAACCAAGCCGAAAACTTATTATTAAATGTAGATCCGGTCATTACCAAAGGTCCACAATCCAGTGCCGAAGGAAATAACAGACTGAGATACAGAAATCTTCGTTTAAATTACTTTGCTGTTCAAGCATTAACCGCACGAGTATATCTATATGCCGGAAATACGACAGAAGCCGGGAGATATGCACGGAAAGTCATTGCCGGAGCATCTAAATTTTTCCCGTTCGCAACCCGTGAACAAGTAAACGGACAAGCTGCCACCGGTACTGTGAACCGTGAAGCTGAAGACCGCATATTTTCTTCAGAAGTTTTGTTCGGAGCTTATAATACACAAAGATCTACCGATATATATGACAAGTTGTTTTCTAATAAACTGGAACTTAAAAATCTCCTTACAATGACTGAAAACGGCGTAAAGGCTTTATATGATGATGAAGGAGATTTAAGGACTTGTCACTTTCAGGCTCTACGGGATATTGAAGCAAACGACGGTCGTTTTTTTGTCAAATACGGCTTTGTAACCGACGGTGATTTGGGATATGCATCGATTATTCCCATTTTACGAATCTCGGAAATGTATCTTATCATAGCCGAATGCGAAAAATCTCTCACATGGGTCAACGACTTGAGAAGTGCAAGAAAAGCAGCACAAGTCTCTTCCGGAGGAAGCCTTGACGGAAGTATAGAAGATGAATATGTGCGGGAGTTTATCGGTGAAGGTCAACTATTCTGGTATTATAAACGAAAAGGAATTACAGAAATACCCCGATTATATGACAGGAGTGCAGGAGATATGAAAATAGAACTATCGAACTATCAATTCGATCTCCCGGATAAAGAGTTGGCAGAGCGTGAATAAAATAATGAAAAAGGGAAAAAGAAAATGAAGAAAATCATATTTCTAAATCTTATAGCTATTTTAGCACTATTTACCGGATGCAGGGAAGAGATACCTGAATATTCGGGAACTTCAGGTATATATTTTGCTATGTCCAAAACCAAAGGCGGATTGGATGACAGCAAATTAGACTATACCGATAATACGAGTTTACCGTTTGCCGTATTCGACAAGGAAGACTCCATACTGATTGTCAGAGTAAAAATCATCGGAGAAACAGTTCCGCACGACAGAGAAATTTCTATTGAAGTCGTGCCGGAAAAAAGTACGGCTATCGCCGGAGAAGATTACGAACCCTTACAAGAAAAATATTATGTAAAGGCAAATGAAATCTATGCCCAAATACCGATTCACTTCTATAAAAAAAGTTCATTAAAAGATAATGAACGGACACTTCAAATTCAACTGAAAGAATCAAAAGATTTCAATCTGCCTATGCCATATTGGTTAGCCCCCAACAGCTCTGACAAAACCGGCATAGATGTTATACACCACACGATCTCGATCAGTGATAAATGGGTAAAATTACCGGGATTCAACGAATATTTTTTAGGTCCTTACTCTGAAAAAAAGAATAGGCTTATTTGCGAACTGTTCAATTTGACACTGCTTGATTTCTTAGAGCCCATGTCAACTGTAAAAATAAAAACGTTAGGAATCAAATTCGACCAATACCTAAAAGAAATGGAAGCCAAAGGACAGACCGTTTATGAAGATTATCGAGATTCGGAGGGGAATCTTGTAAAAATGACTGCCGGAGAAGGTATTCAATATTAAAAAAGGATTGACAATGAAATATAATGCTTATCTATTGGTACTTTGCATGTTGTTACTTTCATCTTGTTTCAGAGATAAAGGAAATTACGACTATACGGACATCAATGACATTACCATAGGAGACAAAGGATTTGCCGCCGATACGATTTACAACGTACGGGCAAATGTAGATAGACTGACAATTACACCGGAACTGAATTTCTCATTAGACCCTGAAGAAAAAGGATCTTATAAATATGAATGGGTCGCTGTCGGAACACAGAAATATCCGGGCGAACGTTTTGTTCTGGGAACTGAACGAAATCTGGACTGCATCATAACCCTTCCGGCCGAAGCGTTCACTCTCTATTTAAAAATAACTGATCAAAACACCGATGTAGTGTTCAGCAAAAGCGTAGAACTGAATGTCAGTACATCATATACTAAGGGATGGATATTGGCCTGCGAAGACGAAGCCGGAAATGTCCGCGTCGATATGTTGTCGATAAGCCGGGATACTCTGCATTTAAAAAATATCCTGACAAACAGCAGTAGTGTCCCACACAAAGACATTAACCTGATATGGGTAGATAATAGCCCCGAATTATATGAAGAACAAGTCTATGTATGTACAGCTCACAATACCTTCAGATACGGACGTGACGAATTTGATCAGCCTACGGAATTGACAATCTTCGACCCAGACCAAAAAGGATATCGCAATAACATTGTTATCACAGATATTCAAAAGCTAAAAGATAAAAGAGGTATGTTTCTCGCTGACGGTAAAGCTTATGTCCTATCCAGTTCGAACGAAGGAGAATTCGGAAATCCGGTCAGCTATTACGAAGAAGAAAGCGGATATAAATATTTTAATATCGGAGACAAAATAGCCTGTAACCGTAGTGGAGAAGATATATCTGCTGCTGTTATCGATCAATTCATTCTATATAATACCGATGATAAAAGATTCACCTATCTAAGGACTTTGGCTAATAGTATGAAAGATTTGGCAGATAGTGATAGCGACAACACTTTCAGTTGGAATACCAAAAAAGATTTTGCTCCCGACGGACTCGATTTTGTAACTACAATCAACTCGCTTTTTGGTAGCGGACAATCTGCGACATTGCTAAAAAATCCGGCTGACGGAAAGTTATACCTCTACACTTACACGATTACACGTACCGGAGGCTCTGCAACTAAAGGCGGGAAATACATGGTTTCAGGGGCAACGAATATAGACCAGTCTGAATTATTCAGTTTAACAAACCGACAAGGATACTTGATATATGCAGCCGGAAATACGTTATACGGTTACAATTTCAGAAACGGAAGTGCAGCTGTCGAACTCCGATCTTTTCCGGGCGAAAAAATCACGGCAATCTTCAACGATGTTATCTCGGATCAGAAAGATCAAGACTTCTTTTATATCGCCACATACAAAGAAGGGCAAGAGAACGGAGGAACTTTAAGAAAATATCAGGTAACCGACTCAGCCGATAAAATAGAAATTATCGATCAGGAAATTTGGGGAGATTTCTCCCGTATAAAGAATATTGCATTTAAACAATTTTAAAAGATCAAAATAACAAATTTATTCTTCAACCAAAATCATTAACTATCATAAATTATGTACAGTATGAAATACAAGTTGTTTGCTTTGTTGATTTCATTATCAGTAGCTCTGCCAGACGCAAATGCGGGATGGTTTAAGCGAAAAAGTAAGAAAAATAAAGGTAAAACCGAACAAACAGCACCAGCAAAGAAAAAAGATAAATTTGCCGATGCCATTCAAAAAGCAACACCTCACGATGGCGTATTTAAAGCATGGGTTACACCTAAAAATGAACTTCTTTTGGAAATAACGCCGAAAAATCTGGATAACCTGTATTTATTGGCAAACCGGGTATCGGAAACCAGTAACAGCTCAAACTTTACCGCAGGAGAAATGTTGGGAGACCCGTTCATGTTCTGCCTTTCCGCAGATACAAGCAACGTATATATGCATACGGTACAAACTTACGATAAAGTAAAAGAAGACGATGCTATCGCTACATCTTTCAAACGGAACTTCAATAACCCGATTTTGAAAACATTCAAAATAAAAGCATCCCGCAACGATACTCTATTAATAGATGTCACCTCTTTTTTCGTATCGAATGAAAAGTGCATCACTCCGATTCGCCAAAGTGTCCGCACAAGAGAAACGATGAGTGCCTCTTATGATGCGTCAGCCTCAAGATTAAAAGAGGTAAAGAGTTTTGAAAAGAACATAGAAATTACCAGCATTCTGAATTTCAATATTACAGCAGGAGGATATACCCTCACAATGCGCCGTTCTATAATAGAACTCCCCAAAGAACCGATGAGAAGCCGTTATCAAGACAATCGAGTAGGATACTTCAGTTCTGGTTATTATTATTACACATCCGAAGCGGATAAAATCCTGCCGAAAGAATTTATTCACCGCTGGCGTGTAGAGCCGAAAGAAGAAGACTTAGAGAAATATTTCAAAGGAGAGCTGGTAGAACCTAAAAAACAAATCGTTTATTATGTAGATTCTGCATTTCCTGAAAAATGGAGAGGTGCAGTAAAAGCCGGTATCGAAGATTGGAACAAAGCCTTTGAAGCAGCAGGATTTAAAAACGTAGTAGTAGCAAAAGATTATCCGACAGACGACCCGAATTTCGATCCGGACGATATTCGCTACAATTGCGTACGTTACATGACCAACGACATTGCTAATGCCGCCGGACCGAGTTATATAGATCCGCGTAGCGGAGAAATTCTGGTTGGTGAAGTCATGTGGTATCACAATGTAATTTCGTTAGTTCACAACTGGCGCTTTTCCCAAACCGGAGCAGTAGATGCACGTGTCCGTAAAATGATTTTCGATGATGATGTAATGAATGAGTCTTTACGTTATGTAGCATCCCACGAAATCGGCCACACACTCGGATTGATGCACAATATGGGTGCAAGTTACTCCTTCCCGGTTGATTCTTTACGCAGTCCCTCTTTCACACAAAAATACGGGACTACTCCGAGTATCATGGATTATGCCCGGAATAACTATGTTGCGCAAAGAGGAGACTTTGAAAAAGGCGTACGGATGGTTCCTCCATTAATGGGTGTTTATGATATGCACGCTATCAATTGGGGGTATCGTATCTTCAAAGATGCAAAAACTGCAGAAGATGAATATCCTTACCTGAATAAAATCATTGCAGATAAAAAAGGAGATCCGATGTATGAATTCGGAGCACAGCAACTGTTCCTCAACGAAGACCCTACCGACCAAACTGAAGATTTGGGAAATGATCATATCAAAGCCAGCAACTACGGTATCGAAAACCTGAAATATATTATTTCAAACATCGACGACTGGTTTGCTCAGGAAAATAAGAACTACGATGATATACAAGAAATGTATATGGCCTGTGTAAGTCAGTATATGAGATATTTGACTCACGTAATGCCTTACCTCGGAGGAGTGGAATATAAAGACATAGTACAAGACGGGAAACGCAATTATGCAAAACGGTACATCACAAAAGATAAACAGAAAAAAGCGATGATATGGCTTACCGATCAAGCACTGAATTGCCGGAAATGGCTTCTTCCTGAAAACATAATGAGAATTACCGGATTGGAATCTAATCTCTATGACAATTTCCAATACTCTATCGTAGGACGAATCTTAGGTCCGGGAATTATGGGAAGCATTTATGAGGGAGAACGTTCAGGACAAGAAAACCTATATACATTAGATGAATATCTGAAAGATGCAACAAATGCGATATTCGTAAATACGATCAAATCAAAATCCCTGACTCAGGAAGACATGAACCTTCAAAATGCCGCAGTTGCAGCATTGATGAAATACTCCAACCTCGACCCGTCTATGAACAAAGGGTTAATGGGTGGATTGGCTGATCCGGAACAAGAGTTGAAAAAAATGATGGATTCGGTAGCAAAAGAAAGCAATGCTTTTTGTAAACAACACGATAAATGCAATTTTCATAAAGAAGAACAATCTTATGCCCGGCATAATATGACGCCAGCAAAATTATCTGCCGGTGTCGGTCGTCCGATTATTACCGCGACTTTAAAAAACATATTAAATCTGTACAAGGCAAAAAGAGGTACAGGAGATGCTCGTACAAGAGCATACTATGATTACCAGATTACAGTTATTCAAAAATTGTTTGACAAATAATAATTAATGGGAAGCGGCTGTTACCGCTTCCCCTATTTACTAACTAAATAATAAATGATCTATGAAAATTACTGATCTGAAATTTT
>NZ_CANUAR010000026.1:0-59508 GCF_947855755.1 uncultured Coprobacter sp. | reverse complement strand
AGTCGTCCAAATCCAATTATCCGGCACATTAAATGGCACATTCTCATAATGGGGCATATGTATACTAATTTTATAATAACAAACCTCTAAAAGTAAGAACAATAAAAATTTCCTGAAGTCATACAACCTAGAAGAATAGTTTTACATATAATAAAATCAAAATTTTTAATAGTTATCCCTTCCATCAAAGATAAATCCCAATCCTGATTTGCCAGCCGCATTTATTCCTTTTTTCAGGAGAATTTTCTTTATGGCTATCGCCATGAAAATTCACCTGAAAAAGAATGCGGCGGCAAACGGATTAGAATTAAAGGAAAGATTACAGGGATTAACTGCGACCGACGTGACGCATAGCCGTAAACCAAAGGAGGCTATCCTTATATTCCATATATGGCCTCACAAATACTGTAAAAATCCACCTTCCCAAATAACAAAACATAGATTGCTTATCAAATCCCGAAATAAGACAGGGATTTCAGCTCCCTCCGATCTGCATAGTCCGGTGGCTTCGCTATGATATCTGATGTCATATTATGAACTTTGATGATAGTCTTTTGTGTTCCACAACCTTCTATTCTATTTTTGCAACAACCACTTAAACTAATGATTATGGAGATTGTGAACATAGAAGCCAGCACATTTATGGAAATGAACAACATATTGTTCAAAATAGAAAAACAAATGAAAGGACTGAACTTTTCCAAACCTGAGTTGAGTGAATGGTTGGATAACCAGGATGTATGTATTCTTATGAATATATCAGACAGAAAACTATTGTCTCTAAGGCAGAAAGGGCTAATCCCTTTCAGTCGTATAGACAGAAAGGTTTATTATAAAAAAGAAGATATTCTAAACTATATGAGGAACAACCTTAAAACACATATAAATAATGAAAATGGGACAGATGGTATTGAATAAGGATAGTAATGAGGTCAAAAGATTTATTGAAGCCATGGAAGGTATATCCAAAATGTTGGATGCAAATTCTTTAATCTACAGACCTATATTAGACGGGCACCGTTATATTACAGAACAAGAATTATCAAAGGCTCTCAAAATAACCAAAAGGACACTCATTGAATATAGAATGAATGGTAAATTACCCTATTACAAAATAGGAGGAAAGATTCTGTATAAAGAACAGGATATTATAGAAATATTAGAAAGAAACAAAGTATTGGCATTTGAATGATATTTCTTAAATCATTAATAATCGACACAAATAACTTGTAACCACTCTAAATAATTATATAAACATTTGGAGGAATAGAACCGAACACTTACCTTTGTAAAGTCAAAAAATGATTAACAAGAATCTATCGAAAATTAGTGAATTTGGCATATGGCTGATTCAGTGGCTCGGGGATTTTTCCAAAGATATTAAAGTACTGCAAATTAGGACTTTGAATAGTATTATTCGATTCCTGGTGGCACCACTGGAAAAAGAGAGTTACGAGTGTCGTAATTCTCTTTTTTATACTTTAAATTTACTCAGATTATAACTTAAATATTAACTTATACGTAATATTTCTATCGTTGTTTCAACAACATTTTCCTTCCTTACAAAATCAAATAATGTTATATTTATCAATAATCAAACTCGGAAAATAAATATTCTACATCCTATATCTATTCATATTTACACTAAAAAAGATTTTGATTAGTTCAATTACATAACTTTTCATTCAAATGTTTAAAATCCGAATCTCGAAGTATCGACACTCTTTATTTCTTTTTTCTTATAACCTCCAAAACGATATGCTAAATGTATTGTAGCAGATCTTGAATAATCCCCCCCATTCATATTTAAATATTGACCTGTAAATCGGACTTTCATTTTCGGAACTCCTGTATTAAATATATCATTACAACGAACTGACAAATTGATTTTATTTTTCGCAAAACTCCATTTCATCCCAATCGTAAGATCATAACACATTCCAATATCAAATGTTCCTTGTATAACCGGCGTTTGCACATTCCCTATTAATTCAAAAGATAGTTTCCGACTCACTTTGAATGTATTATCCAACACAGCATTAAATACCCACTTCTTTCGATCAAAAGGAATATCAAAAAAATTATCACAACGTTGACGCATTTGCATAGTTGTAAGAGTAAGATGAGAATCCAGCCAATTTCCAGATTCGAATGGAAGTATTACATTCATACCCCATAATCTCATATAATTCCAATTAGTATTTTTGTAAATCAATACAAGACGTTTTGTCGATTGATAAGCTGTTTGTGTAAAATAATCCGAAGAGTGTACGAAAAACATGCCGAATATATATTTTTGTTTCAAAACATAATTTCCATTCAAACTATAAGTCGTCATAGGCTTTAGTCCCGGAGTTCCATGCAATTCGGTATATCCGTTCAAATGGTTAACGGAAGATTGCATATTCCAATAACTCGGATAAGTTTTATTGGTAGATAGGGATAATTGAAACATATGTCTCAAACTTTTAGAATATGAAAATGAAGCTTGAGGGTATATAGCCCATTTATGATAATTACTTATCGTATAATACTCTCCCGTAGCAGAAACAGAAAATGAAGCTCCGGTCTTACTTTTCTTATTCATCGATACATAAAAATTCGTTGTTGTTTCTTTCAAATCAGAGCTCGTATTTTGAGTATAAATATCTCCCACGACCTGATTGTAAATTTGAAAATCCTTATCTCTAACAAATTGAAAAGAAGCACCATAACCAAATTTCCAATCTCTTGCTAACCGATGCTTTTGATCTGCATAAATAGAATACCGATCAACTCCTTGTCCGCTTTTCATGTCAAAGTAACCTCGTTCCCCATTCTGAAAATTCGCTCTCAAATTCTGATTATTGTCAGAATGATAATAAGTATAGTCACCTCCCATATCAAGGCCAAATTCTGATTTATATCGCACCGTCACATTATGCATCCTCGTATTTATATATTTATCTACATTCCCAGTTTGATAATTTCCGGTTGTCAAACTATTATTATGTCGGAAAGGGACATAATTGCCTGTATATGATACACTGACATGACTTTCCTCACTAAAATCATACTCAAACGCAGTTCTTAAATTATGATTCCAATATTTACTACGAAGTTGTTCATTCTGCTCAATATTATATATCTGCCCTAATAAAGTATGCTTAGAATAGAGATCCATATATTCCATACTTTTGTTATTACTCGCACTATACATCACATCTAAAATCGCTTTAGATATAGATAAACGAAAATTTCCATTCATTCCACCGCTATTGAAATATTGATTTTTATAATCACCACAAATTTCTCCCTGAAAAAAATAATCATCAGAACGTTTCATGACTACATTTAACACTGCTCCTTTTACATGATACTCGGGAGGAGCACTATACATTACCTCGACTTTTTTTACACGATTCACCGGAGTATTACGTAAAAAAGTCTCTATCTGCCCAACATCCATTGTTGAGGGTTTTCCATTTAAGATTACAGTCAGTTTTTCAGTTCCGGCCAATGTTAATACACCTCTGCTCTCCTGTATTCCCGGAAGTTTTACTAATGCTTCATAGGCATTATTAGCCATTCTATTCCCCGGAAAAACAGATAAATCATACTCCAAACGTCCATTCTCAACTCTTACAAAAGGACGTCTCGACTTTATTACAATTTCATCTAAAACATAATCTTTCGGAACAAGTCGAATAGTATCCACAATCATCCCTTTATTTAGTGCCCGTTTTGTTTGGTACGAAAAATGCTGTATTACCAAACAATACTCTTTCGCATAATTATTTAAAATAAATACTCCATTTGTATCCGACACCGACGTTCCTATATAAACAGAATCTGCCGTTTGCAAAAGAATAGTCGCCCCCTCTATCGGTTGTTGCGTACCATCATCCACCAATGTTCCAATAATCGACTGTGCTTCAATCACCCTAATAAAAGCAAATACAAATAATAAAAATACAGTTAACCTTCTGACCATTATTTATATCAACATTGCACTTAAATCATAATAAATAAACATGAAAAACAAAGTTATAAGAATGTTTTAAAATTAAAGAGGTATAAAATATATACTACTTAGAAAAAAATTATTATTTTTCTAAGTAAATTTTCAAAATGATAAAAATACGGTATAATTATCAACATTCAGGATATCATCCTTATTTTTTCAATTTCCACAAACATATAAGCAAAATAACTGTTTTAATATATAAACACATAAGAATTATGAAAATATTATATCTAACTATCGCATTATTCCTTGGCGGATTTTCATCTGCTCTCGCCTGTACAGGAATTTCTTTTTTTGCTAAAGACGGTGGATACGTACAAGCTCGAACCATCGAATGGGGTGACAGCTTTCTTCCAAGTGAATATGTAATTATACCCCGTAATCTAAATCAGACATCATATACTCCAACGGGCATAAACGGATTAAAATTTAAATCCAAATATGGCGTAGTCGGACTTGCAATCATTCAAAAGGAATTTATTGCCGAAGGTCTAAATGAAGCCGGTTTATCAGCCGGTCTATTTTATTTTCCTCATTACGGAAAGTATCCAGAATATGACCAGAAACAAAACAGCCGAACATTATCCGATTTACAATTCGTCTCATGGATATTATCCAATTTTTCGACTATCGATGAAGTAAAAAAAGCCATTGAACAAGTACGGATCGTTTCTTTAGATAAAGAGGGAGCATCTTCGACTGTACATTGGCGTATAGGAGAAGCTTCCGGCAGACAAGTCGTGCTTGAATTTGAAAACGGAAAACCTTGTTTTTACGAAAACCAAGTGGGTGTATTGACAAACTCTCCTGATTTCAAATGGCAGGTTACCAATCTGAATAATTACGTCAACCTTTTCCCGGGTAATGCTCCTGTTCAAAAGATCGGAAATGTCACGATATTTCCGTTCGGTGCAGGATCAGGTTTTTTAGGTCTTCCCGGAGACATCACTCCCCCTTCTCGTTTCATCAGAATAGCTTTTTACAAAGCTACAGCTCCCCAGCAAAATACATCAGACGAAACGATACTACAATGTTTTCACATCCTTAATAACTTCGATATCCCTATCGGTGTTGAATTTGCACCAGGAAAAGCTCCGGACATTCCCAGTGCAACACAATGGACTTCCGCTATCGACCTGACACAAAAGAAAGTATATTACAAAACCGCTTACAATAACAATATTCGCTGTATTGATCTTAAAGATATAAATTTCAATACAATATCTTACCAATCGCACCCATTAGATCAAACCCTTAAACAACCCATTGAAAATCTACGATTCAAATAAATCTCAATTATAAAGTAATAAGAAAGCGGATATATTAACAACATATTCGCTTTCTTATTACCCTCTCAACAATTGAACCAGTCCTTTTAAAGGACTATTTTTCCAATAATACTGAAAACCAATTTTTTGAATTTATATGACACAATTATTAGAACAGATTTACATATAATAATTTTTAAATATATCTCGAATTTGGCTATATTTAAAACCTGATTTCAAAAACACCGAATATATCATGGAAGTAAATATAGAAGACAGTTGGAAAAGACGACTACAACCGGAATTCGACAAACCATATTTCTATAATCTGACAAATTTTGTAAAAGAAGAATATTCCAAACATACTATTTATCCCCCGGGAAAATTTATCTTTCACGCATTTAACACCTGCCCTTTCGACAAAGTAAAGGTAGTCATCATCGGCCAAGATCCATATCATGAACCGGGACAATATTACGGGCTCTGTTTTTCCGTACTTGACGGAGTTCCGTTTCCTCCATCTCTTCTTAATATATTCAAAGAAATCGAGAACGATTTAGGCAAACCCATGCCTAAATCTGGACGTTTAGAGCGGTGGGCTAATCAAGGAGTATTACTCATTAATGCGATTCTAACAGTCAGAGCTCATCAGGCCGGATCACACAAAGGAAAAGGCTGGGAAGAATTTACCGATGCAGTCATCAAAACACTAAACGACGAAAAAGAAAATATCGTTTTTATGCTTTGGGGCTCTTACGCACAGAAAAAAGGAGCATTTATCGACCGTAACCGACACTGTGTCCTAACGGCTGCACATCCCTCTCCTTTATCTGCAGATCGAGGATTTTTCGGATGTAAACATTTTAGTAAGGCCAATAAATATTTTAAAAGTAAAGGAATATCTGAAATCGAATGGTAATTTTCCATATCTAACCTTATTAAACAAAAGGATATGGACAAATGTTATTATATCAATAAATTCTATCGATATATGAAAAAAGCTTACAGATTTATCATACCTATTCTGACTTGTTTCCTAATTGGATTCATAGCCGGACGCATTCAGGAAAATTCTATTTTAAATTGGTATCCTTATTTAAATAAACCGAGCCTGACTCCTCCTAATGTAGCCTTTCCGATTGCATGGACTATACTTTATTTATGCATGGGTATCTCCATAGGTCTTATACTCAATTCTGCTCACTCCGGACAAAAATCTTTAATACGACTCTTTATCCTACAATTAATCTTTAATTTTACATGGAGCATTTTTTTCTTCTATATGCAAAATCCTTTACTCGGATTAATAAATATTATTCTACTCGAATTTTTAATAATTGTGTACAGTGTAAAAAGTTACGGAATAAATAAAATCAGCTCTGTTTTATTCATTCCGTATATACTATGGGTAGCTTATGCAACTTATCTGAATCTTTATATCTTGGTGTATAATTAAAACCGGACATTAAAATCCGGTTTTAACTTCATTCTGTAGCTCAGATCCACTCCGAAAATCACGAATATTCTGCAATGTCGTGTTTGCAATATTTGCCATCGCCTCTTGAGTAAAGAAAGCTTGATGAGAAGTCACGATAACATTATTAAATGAAAGTAGTCGGGCAAGCACATCATCATCAATAATATAATCCGAACGATCCATATAGAAATAATTACTCTCTTCTTCATATACATCCAATGCGGCAGAGCCAATAATTTTTTCTTTCAACCCATCTATCAAATCATTCGTATCGATCAAACGACCTCGCCCAGTATTAATAACCATAACTCCCTTTTTCATCTTAGATATGGCATTCTTATCAATCATGTGATCAGTTTCCGGAGTAAGAGGACAATGCAATGAGATTATATCCGAATCAGCATACAGCTCATCCAACGAAGTATAGGTCATTCCTACCTCATCAGCAAACTTTTTGTCCGGATATAAATCATACCCCAAAACATTCATACCGAATCCTCTTAAAATACGGATCAAAATTCTGGCTATTTTTCCTGTACCGATAATCCCGGCAGTCTTATTATACATATCGAAGCCCATTAATCCGTGCAAAGAAAAATTACCGTCACGCGTACGCCATGAAGCCCGATGTATTTTTCGGTTCAAGGTAAGCATCAAAGCCAATGTATATTCAGCTACGGCATGAGGAGAATAGGCCGGAACTCTCACAACCTTCATTCCATATTCCCGAGCAGCTTTCAAATCAACATTATTATATCCGGCACATCGCAAAGCTAACAATTTAGTTCCATTCTCAGATAAAGCTTTGATTACTTCAGCATCAGCATTGTCATTTACAAAAATACAAACGACATCGACACCTTTCGCCAATACCAAATTATCCCGATTAAGGTTTCCTTTATAATATTTAATTTCGAATCCGAAATCTTTATTTGCCGCATCAAATGATGCTATATCATAGGGTTTTGCCCCGAAAAAAACGATTGATGACATAAAATATACTATATAAAAGGTTCATTACAGCTTTCTATTTGTAAAGATAGAAACTATTTCCAAAGCACCTTTTTATATCCTACTAAATTATGCAAACAGATATATTAACTCTTGTCAAGTTGTGTCAGAGCAAATGTATATGCTCCTAATGCAATAGCTTTACTAGTCCCTAAGGATGACACAAGTATCCCTGTTTTCTTAACTTTGCGATATGGAATATATCTATCCGAATCAGGAACTTTTATAAGTTCATCTTCATCCGATAAAAAAGAATCGAATTCTCGCTTGTTCGAAAGATCAAAAATATCCATTTGTAAAACAGGAAAACTATCTCCGGAAAAAGAGAAAAGATTTCCTCGCAACTCCTCCAACAAAGATGGCATAAAATACTTTGCCGCCCCTGTAATTCCTCCTCCCAAAACGACAATTCCGTCCACTATATTCAAAGCTCCGGCAATAGTCATTCCTGCAACTTTGCCAAATTCCTGAAAACTTTTCACTGCGGCATTTTTATTACCACCCATCTTTCCATCCGCTATTTCAAAAATATCTTTTGGAGTCAAATCTGAACTCTCTAATCCGGCAAACCGCTCATACACTCGTTTTACAGCACGAACACTGACACTCTCTTCCGCTATCATATTCGGATAATAACCATTACGAACAAGCCATACATCACCACCGCAACCGTTATCTCCCGGTAACAAGACCTTATCTATCACAACTCCTGCTCCAAACCCCGTACCGAAAGTAATACCTAATAAATTTTTATAACGCCGGTTACTCCCCACAGACTCCAAACAACTATTTACATAAGGCAATGCTCCAGCAAGTGCTTCTCCATATGCAAACAAGTTTCCATCGTTGTTAATATACACCGGTATACAAAACTTTTCTTCAAGAAAAGCTTTTATGGCTACACCACCCCTGAAAGAAGGGAAATTCGGCAAATCTCCGATTACTCCATTTTCATAATCTGCAGGACCGGGAAAAGCAAAACTGATTGCAACCGGATCTTGAGGCAACAAAGAGCATACTTTTCGGAAACCGCCTAACAGACTGTTCAAGCATGACTTCAGGTCATAACTACAAGACGAAACAGAAAAAGGTTCTATTATTTCCTCACCGGCCTGTATCGCCGAAAAAACAAAATTCGTTCCTCCGGCATCCAATGTCATTACTATTCTATTATCATTTACATATCCCATACTGTTTCATTTAAGCATTTAACCGAACAAAAGCTTTTATAGTAGCACAACGTTTTCCCGAAGCTGTACCATAAGGCGTTATCGTGTATGTTCCGACCGAATCCGGGACAATGACCGTTTCTGCATAATGAAGCACAAACGGTTCAAATCGTTCATCAGGACTCTCTATAATAACCTCATCTCCTTCCACCAAATTCAAAACGTTGACACTATTCCTTGTATAATGTGTTACCGTTCTTTCAAACCAATGCCGACGGGTTTCAATAAATTCATTTGGATGCAGTCCGGTCTTTTCCTCTATCCATCCGTCACCCTCCGCAACAACCTCCACACAATTCACCAGATATTTCAAAGCATATTCCGTGTCTCTTTTCCAATTTATTACATGACTACCATGTTCCACATTTATCGGCCGAGGTTTACCATCCAAACCTAACCGTTTCCAATCCCACAGTTTAAAAGTAAATATACTCGGGGTAGAACTTATCTCCAAAACCATTGCTCCAGCTCCGGAACAATGTACTGTCCCTCCCGGTATCAAAAAATGATCGTGTTTGAATGCCGGAAAACAATTGACATAGGGTTGCGGATCAAAAATCGTTTCTCCAGATTGGGCGCTTCTTAAATCAGCTAACATGCTTTCTTTATCGACATTCGTTTTTACTCCTAAAAAAACAGATGCCCCCTCTTCGGCATCAAGCAAATAATAGCTTTCATCCTGAGTATAAGGAATATTAAATCTATCCCGTATATATTGAGTTGTCGGATGCACTTGTAAACTGAGATTCCCCCCACCTATAGTATCTAAGAAATCAAACCGTATCGGAAAATCCTGTCCGAAACGAGCTTCAACCGGTTCTCCAAGCAATTCGGCGGTTTTCAAATAAACTAAATTCACCGAAGGCATTTCAAAATCGACACCATTTACTCGCAACATCAAGCTATTCTCTTCCGGGACACAATCGAAACACCAACCGAAATTATCGGCATTTTTATCTAAATCACAAACATCCTTCATCCACCGACCTCCCCAAGGGGCCGGATCAAAAAACGGAACAACTCTGAAAGGTCCCTCAATCGTCTTGGCAAGTCCCCGCATAAAAGTATCTTTACTTATCATCTTAGGAGTCAGTGGAATATTCATATCCAACCAATAGCAGACTTTCTCATATATACTTTTTTTAAGAGTATCACACACCTGCCAATCACAAAAATACCCACGCTTGTATTGCCGGGCTGGTGATTCGTTTCGGACATCCACACCTAACGCTTTTATTTCATGACGACGAAAACGCTGTTGCAACTCCCAACGTGCAATATCTCCATATACCAACAAATCTGCATCAGGGCAAACCCAAGAAGCTCCACTCCCCAGAATAATTTTTATGCCTTTTTCAGAAGAAATTCGTTTACGGAAAGATGAAACTTTTTCATGATCAAAAAAATCGGAAATATTTAATCTTGTTCTATATCCGAACAATTCGTCATCAGTCACATACGGATAAGTCATATCGCGAACTTCATTTTCCGGTTTCATCAGACATTCCGTATTTATACACAAATCAGGATGCAGATTTACCAAACATTCATACAACTTATCCAAGGAAACTCCGACATAACAATCCACAACTAATATAAAATCTTTTTTTACAATTTCACGCTGCAATTGCGAAATTATATCCTCTATTCCTACCCATATCTCTCCCGTTATATTTGTTACCGGGAATTTATCATAATTTGATTTTCTCATAATAAATAAATTCAGTTCACATTTAATGGCCTTACCTGCAAATTATCAAAACATACTTTATTCCAATCAGATCCTACTCCAAAAAAACCTTTTACATAATTACGATCAGCCGGGATATCGGCCAATATACAATTATTGACTATAGCTCTGACTTCAGAGATTCCACATTCCAAAACAAAATGATTCCATGCAGAAGAATCAATTTCTACAACCCCCTCTTTTATGACTTTTTGATTTATCGATAATTTCCACTCCCCACTATGTGTTATCTCTAACCCAATGCCGTGCGGAGCTGTATTGCTTTCGAACCATGACACTACTCCGAAAATCCGAGCACACCCTTGCTCTCCGATTCTAAAATCGGCAGACACTACATAATTACTACCATTCGACGATCCGGCCTGCGTATAAGGCTCCGGATCGTTCTTTCCCCAAGGATCCCAACAAATCAACGAATCTGTAATCTGTTGTTGCAATACCCGGTTGCCATCCGGCAACTTCACAACCTCAAAAGCTCCTCCCTGATCGGATAACCAGCGCGGAGTAACATAACTTCTCTCATACGATTCAAAATCCTCCGTATAATATGCAGGAAATTCCGACTTTGCAGGAATAGGATGAATTGACTTTCCTTTCTTTTGCCCTACCGTATTTGTCAATGAATAAATAGCATCCGGTGCAAGGTTCAAAATTAAGCGTCCGTCCTTGACAGGGACAGATGTCTGCCGGATAAACTGATCTTTTTCATCGCTTTTCCATAAACAAAATTCTGTTAAACCAATAAGAGAAACATCCAAAACAAGAGTATCCGATCTATTTCCTGTTACAATGATCATGCTATACAACTCTTTTCTCGGATGCTTTAAAGTAACATAGGACAATCCCGTACCAGTTTCACCACAAGCATCATCTAAATAACGCCATCCCGGATCAGCAAACTGCGTCGTATGAGCTATCGCCCAAATAGCCGGACGCACATCATAATAACCGCACCATGGCATACAGGCTTCCATAGCTCCTACTCCATTCCAACTCACATTCGGGAAATATGCATTCACAGGACACCATATCAATGTTTTGACCGCACGACTCCGAATATAGTTTCGATTCGTATTCTGTGCAAAAATATGAGCATCTTCCCAATTTCCCGACAAAATAGATGCTTCACTTTCCCAAACAGGCATATCTAATAATTTCACGTCCTGTGTAGCATCGACATTCAAATAATGATATCCCAGGATATCTATATTTTCTTTCAGAATCGAATCATTCAACAACTCTCTCGCATAACTCCACGGCTCATGATGTTTAGGTGAAGAACAATACATATCATTACCGACTATCTTTACTTTTTCCAACCTATTTTTAACTAAAACCGGACGTAAAATATTTACGGCATAATTACGGGATAAATCAGGTATATGTTTTTCATTCCACAATCCGCAATAAGCTATATCGATATTATGATAACGCTTCATTCCCTTTATATACGACGCCAAATACTCTGCATTATCTTTAGAATAAAAACCTTCGTCAAACCAACCCGGAGCTCCCCACTGCAATATATCGAAAAACATATTTCGGTTTCTTTTCAAAGCCTCTCGTGCCAACCACCATTCATACCCCCTCTCAAAATAAAGTCGAATCGGGTTCATCATCTCCTGTCGAGTACGAGCATGAGAGGGCTCTGTTCCGCAAGTAGAATTTACATCTCCTCCCAACTCAAATTTAAAATGTTGCAATGAAGCTCCGAAATAAGGTTTAAACAAAAAATCCAATATATCAGACCTATACGGTTCGGGATAATCGATAAGCAATCGAGATGAAGCCCCAGCACTTACAGCACCAATACCTTCAAATTTCAATCCGGGACTTCTTCCGTCTATCCGGATTACAGTCCGAGCAGATATTCCGGAAATTCCGATAATGAACAATAACAAAAATAAATATCGCTTCATCTCTCTGTAACCATTCTATAAATTTCAGTACCCGCCAGCAAAAAAGCTCCTGTACCATATACTTCTGTCATATCTGCCGATACTCTTTGAGGATCAGATCCGATGGCTTGTACCCAACCTAATTTCCCATCCGGATGCACCGCCCGCACAAGAGCATTCCACCCTTTTTCCATCACAGGAAGAAATTTCTTTTCAGACAAATATCCACGACGAAGCCCCCAAGCCAAACTATATACAAAAAAAGCCGTAGAACTTGTTTCTGGCATTCGATATGTTTCTGTATCAAGCATACTGGCATGCCAATACCCCTCATCATCTTGTAAACCGGCAACTCGTTTCATAAGTTGTCGGTATAAAGTTATATATTTTAATCGTGTCGGATAATTTTCAGGTAACTGATCTATAATTACAGCTAAAGCTCCTGCCACCCAGCCGTTGCCTCGTCCCCAAAAAACCGGAGCGCCATTCTTTTCCCGCATCGACAAATAGCGAGTATCTCTATAAAAAAGGTTTTCCTCTCGGTCATACAAAAGTTCTACCGTTTTCCAAAACTCCTTTTCCATAAAGTTCCAATACCGCATATCTCCAGTGATCTTTCCCATCCGAGCATACACGGTAGGAGCCATAAACAAAGCATCGCACCAGCACCAGCGATCATGGGAATGAGGTGCTTCATAAATAAGTTCAGCTTCCGAAGGATGATTCATGACCCACTCCAAACGAGCTTCCGTCGGTTGAAGCATCACCGGATCTTTATATTTTTCATACAATTGACAATAAAGCTGCGATACACAAATATCATCGGCAAAATACATACCCTTTGCCGGATGCCACCGTTCTTTTGCGGCAATTTTCTTCAACCATTCAAAATAAGAATCGTCTTTCCACAATGAAGCCCATTCCGCCATTCCGATATACATTACTCCGTTAGTCCACATTACAGGAGTATGTGTCCATTTATCCAAATGACGAGGATAATCCGCTATTTGCCAATCGGCAACACGCTTCATTACACTCATCAATGAATCAGGAGAAATTTCCGTATTTCCGGCTTTCATATACCCTACAAAAAAGATGCAGAATAATAAGCATACATATCTCAGTCTCATAACTCAATTATATTTCATTTCAATATTTTATTTCCTTATAATCCGGATTATATACAGGCATTTTTGCTCCAGATGAACACAACCATTCTCGTAACTCTTTCTGTAAAGACAAAGCTCTCTCCTTTTGTATTTCCGCCAGATTTTCTTTCTCAGAAATATCTCTTTCAAGATTATATAATTCTATATGATTATCCTCATAAAACCATATTAACTTATAATCTCCTTTACGTATAGCTCCTGCCGGAGAATCGCCTTTACCTCCATAATGCGGATAATGAAAATAAATAGCTCCCCGGTCAAAGATCGTATCCCCTTTCAATAAAGGTACAAGACTTACTCCATCTTTATGCTGGTAAGGTTTCAAAGTCGCTCCGGTAAGCTCCAGTATAGTAGGATAAAAATCCGTAGAAGAAACAGGAGTCCTACAAATCCCAGTCGAACCTTTCATATAAGGAGACTTAATAATATAGGGAACTCGTACCCCTCCTTCATACAACCAGCCTTTCCCTCCACGCAACGGGAAATTACAAGTCGGAGAACCTTCAGCAGTAGATAAACCACCATTGTCAGAAACTAAACAAACGACCGTATTATCATATAAGCCCTCTTCTTTTAAATAATCTAACACTTTCCCCACATTTTCATCCATACTCCATATCAATGCAGCATATTCGGCATCACTCTGTATCGTACGTTCTTTCCAATGCCAAGCTCTATATGGAGTATTCTGTATCCAATCTTTATTTGTCGTAAAAGGTGAGATCGTATCCAAACCCATTTCTCGAGCCTTCTTCTCGAAATATTTCGTAACCTCAGGTTTCGCCTCTATCGGAGTATGCACCGCATAAAACGACAAGAAAAGAAAGAAAGGTGATTTTCCTGCCGAATCTATAAGTTTCAAACATTCATCTCCTAAACGATCCGTAAGGTACTCTCCGTCCGGACCGTCCGATAACATCGGATTATGATAGGGAGAGAAATATGCTCCCCGTCCTCCTTTTTTCCGGACATCCCCGTTAGCTTTTCCCATTAACCATCCTCCGATATTCACATCAAAACCTTGATATTGGGGATAGAACAAAGAATCTTCCGCACAATGCCATTTCCCGACATAAAATGTTTTATATCCTTGTTCCTTCAATGCTTCTCCGATAGTAACTTCCTCAAGCGGCATATTCAAGGGCATCTCAGGAGACAACATTTTATATTTGCTCAATTTCTGTTTATCCAGGCCATATTGATAACCCGGAATCCAATCGGTGATCCCCGTTCGTGCGGGATTCTTGCCTGTCATTATACTTATCCTTGCAGGAGAACTTACCGGAGCTGCGGCATATCCGTCCGTAAAAATCACTCCGTCTGCAGCAAGTTTGTCGATATTGGGAGTTTCATAAAAACGGCTTCCATTATACCCGACATCTGCCCATCCATAATCATCTACAACTATGAACACGACATTGGAACGAGTCTGGGCTTGTACCGGAAGCGAGAAAGAAAACAATCCCGCCACCGGAAATAACGTCGAAAAAGTAACCGGATATTTCATAAAACCAGATTTTTAAAGCAAGCTTTTCCAATTCCCGCTACAATAAGCAACAACCAATTTTTGTTGCAAATCTTTATCTCCTATGCGAAGACCGTAATTCATCAAATCTTGAAACAGATAATATTGTAGCCAATATCCGCGATGATATTTTTCCCGCAACGAAAGTGCCTCTATCCACCATGCATACCAAGAGGTATTCAAGCCGTATTTGTGCGCTACACGCACTGCTGTTTGTGCACGGTCCCATATTCCATCCGATATACGTTTCATCATTTTAGTATAATCTCTGTATGTAAACGACGAAACATCGATCAACTTAGCGCTATCATCAATCCCTAAAGCTTCCAAATCAAATACTGTCTCGAACTTTCCATCACCATCCATATCGTATTCTACGTAGTCCAAGAAACCGTTTCCGTCTTTATCCGTATATTTCACTGTTGCAAACTTTTTAGGATTTTTATTGATCCAAAGACGATCCCAACCCTGATAGTATTCAGTATTCTGATCTACACGCCAACACCCCCATTCAGCTCCATATAAATGTAAACGACCATCTAAAGGACTAATATATAAATTACCTTTTCCCGAACAGTCCATATCCCATTCCCCTCGGTCTCCGGCCGCATCAGCCTGTGTATTATGGTCTAATCCTCCATTTCCCGCCCCTACCTTGAAAGGATCACGGGCTTCATAAAACTCAACACGCTCCCAACGATGACAATCATCATCTTCATCATAAACGAAATGAGCGCTTTCCCATTTTCCTCTATTGAAAATCAGATCGAATGCATTTTTATGATCAGGATAAATCAATTCATCCATTTGACGCCAACGCGGATCCATAAAAAATTTATCAGCTTCGGGCAAACCTCTCATATTCTTAAATACATGAACCTGATCCATATAATCAAATCCGCCTCCTCGAAGACCTAAAGTAAAATCGAAATCGAAATCATTTCCCGGAGCATTATCATTATCCAAATCTACAGAAATGGACACCCAATCGATTACTCCTTCCAACTGCATATTTACATAATCATTCCAAGACGCTTTCTCATCCTTAGTACTCGGGGAATCCAACAAACGAACGGCAATCTCCGAAAGGCCATCTTTATCCGGATCATAAAACAAAAAGGGATTCTCCCAATTAAGTCTTAAATCCCCCATATTATAGGTAGCCACATGCATTTTGGTAAATGCAGATTGTCCGCTATAATCCGTATAGAACGCTGCTCGTCCGCTTTTATTCCAGCTTTTTATTTGATAAGTATTCCAATCAATATAATTAAAAATATTGTCTTTATCCGTATCTAACAAAATCATCACATGCCCATTCGGCCATACTTCCGTAGCATGCACGGCCGGATAATCCATCACAATCTGCAGATCGGCTTTTCCATCATTATCGCTATCAACCCAATCGATTACCAAATCTCCGTCACCGCCATATATGCCATCTTTATTTCGGTCTATCAACAAACAGTCATTATCCATATCGCCTTCGATGTCCGTCCATTTCATATCTCGGTCATCATCGATCCAAAGAATAGGAACACTATCACCTGTCATAGAATAGATAGCTTCCGGCTTCCCGTCACCATTCAAATCCTCCAGTTTCGGTTTAAAACCGGGAGGAGGTAACGGCATCCGAAACGATGCTATACAAGACTCTTTCACACTCTTTATTTGAGCATACGACACTCCGTTTATTCCCCCAAAGAACAAACCTATGCTCATTACAATACAAGCACTTAACCTATTCATAACATAAAATACTTATTTCATTTCGGCCACTAAAGTCACTAACGATCGAGCAGGGATAACGACCTTATTTTCAACGTTACCTTTATATGATAAATCACATTCTTCGGAAGTAATATACTGTTTATATTTTACAGAAGCTGCACTCTTATTTTCTTTGAACTGAATATTCACAATATCTTCATCCTGAGCGAAATTGATAAAAACCAAAACCATTTTACCAGAAATCGGATCTTTATAAGCAGACACCATCAACGACCGTACCGATTCTTCATCCGAAACGCCTTGCAAATTCGCAGAAATTCTCTGCATACCGGGACGGATAAATAAACTATAATTTCCTAAAGCCCACATTAGTTTTGACGTTCTATACACCCCGTCATATTTACAAGATTCTATCAATGGATTATCAGACGAATTAGCTCCTTGAGGAGATTTTCCGTCATCGATATAAATCAGACCGTCTTTGTAATCCCATTCCGAAAAAGCAGTCCAAAACTGCCAAGAAGCTGCATTCGCATAAACCAAATCGCTATGAATAACACGCGCTACATATAATGCCGTATTCATCCCTATATCTCGTTTTCCACCACCATACGGATTATCATCATTTTTCTCCATAGGGCAATATTCGGTTTGCCAATAAGCTGTACCGGGTAAATCCGTTTTTATTTTACGATCCAATCGTTTTCTCCAACTGATTAATGAATCCAACGACCATGTTGACCAATAGGAATGTCCCGAAACAATAGGGGCAACATTTTGCAATCCGAATATGCTATATTTTCCGTCAGTAGAAAATATTTCTTCTATTTGATTACTCCTCAACGGATTATCTTTCACCGATTCATATAAATAATTAATACAGCCGGCTTCTCCAAAAACTATGCGAGTATTCTTGTTTATTTTTTTTAATTCCTTATCCAAACACCGGATTAAACGATTGCATTCTTCATTAGTCATTTGCATACCCTCTTGACTTGCATGAATCCAGTTCCATTGAGGTTCATTGATAGGGCTCAGGTAATCGAATCCCAATTTTTCACAAACGACAGCCATAAAATGAGCATAATCGACATACTTATCAGACTTCAGATTAGCATAAGGCGTTGGCTCACTGGCCCGCGCCATCCCGTTTTTCGACATAAATACAGGTGCTGAAATAGAAAAGCCTAATGTATACGGAACTTTTCTTTCTCGGGCAGCTTGTAAAAACCACCTCTGACCTTCCTGTTTCGACCAGTCCCAGTGTCCCAAAGAATCTAAAAAACATTCAGTTCTGCGCCACTCCGATGCGACCCCACCTCTTTCTCCGACTTCATGGCTTCCCGAACCTATATTAAAACGCCAAAGCGTTAATCCTATTCCACGAGGATTTCCCTTTTCGTCAAAATCGGTACTGAACAGGTAATCGGCAATGGCATTTCTTTTTTCCAACGGCCAGTTTTTCCCGATATATTGGGTACGCCAACAGTCGGAAGCTCCGAAACTATGAATCATCTGATGTACTTCATCAGGAAAAACGATAACCGTATTCTCTTTTGAATATACAAACATAAACAAACTGCAAAGAAGAATAAATAACAACGATTTTTTCATACTACCTACATTTTAATACTCCGTAACTAAATACCCTGTCGGTCTGAAAATTTTCACATCGGGACGAGATAAAGGATCTAATCCGTTAATCTCGAAAGTATATTGTTCTCCCGGTTTCAGATCGGGTAACTCCAATTTTTTCACGCCTGTAACGGTCTTCCAACACACTGTATA
This sequence comes from uncultured Coprobacter sp., assembly GCF_947855755.1. Lineage (NCBI taxonomy): Bacteria > Pseudomonadati > Bacteroidota > Bacteroidia > Bacteroidales > Barnesiellaceae > Coprobacter > uncultured Coprobacter sp. The sequence goes on along the minus strand of NZ_CANUAR010000026.1, from coordinate 40,656 downwards.
ATTTTTTAAAGTATAAGAAGGCAAATCATCTTTTACCCTTAAAACTACCTGAGCCTCTTCTCCAGAAGCTCGTATATGTAAATTTTCTACATATATAGGGGCAGCCAATCCTTTATATACTTGAAAAGAAGGCTTTTTGTCAAACCACATCGATGACAAACCGTGCACTCGTGACTTATATCGTCCAAAACCGGCTTCACCGACATGTGTACGATAATCGTTCAATGAAAAATAAATCACCCCGATAATAAACCTGTTTTTAGCCCACTGGTCATAATGATAAGCCATTTCTACAACACGACGTGCATCCGCTCCCACAAAACGCGGTTCGCACAATCCATGTTCCGTAATCAACAGAGGACGTCCTTTTAAAGCACGATTGTTAATCAACGCCAATTTATCGGGTGTCTCCTCTCTATTCTTACCATGCCAAGTCCCGGTGTAATCGTTCCATGTAGGAATATCGCCTAAAAGAGACTCGTCATTCTCAAGGCGATCAAATATTTCATTTGAAACTACTGTTACAAACCGTCCTGAATCATACTCTTTAGCATGCCGAATCAATCTCCTGTAAATATCTTTATCCGTATTATAAAATACTTCATTACTTACTCCCCACGAAATGATCGACGGATGATTAAAATCTCTTTCTATCATTTCGTCTATCTGTGACTTCGCCAAATTCTCCAATTCCGGAGTCAGATTCCCCGGAGCCTGCCACCAAGGAATTTCTTCCTGAGCCAATATTCCCTTTTCGTCCAACAAATCGAAATAGCGTTTATCATATTGCCAATGACAACGGGTAAGGACACAATTCAATTCTTTTATTTGTTCCACAGCCTTTTCCATAACCCACAACGGTTCTGCCATACCGAACTCAGGATAACTGCCCGGCATATATTCTATTCCCGGAAGTCGAACAGATTCGTTATTCAAAAGAAGCGTATCTCCCTTAATCTCGACTTTTCGTATTCCGAAACGTGTTGTATATGAATCCGATACTTTACCCTTCTGTACACTTTTTATTTCCAACGTATATAAATGAGGAGTATCGAAGTGCCACAATTTAACATTATCCAATCCGAATTTTAATCGAGATATGCCGTCTTTCATATCGACATCAAACATTTTTTCAAAAATGGTATTCCCCGATTTCCATTCTTTGATAATTACATCATAAGAAAGCTTCTTTATTTCCGGATTCCAACTTCTCACCTCTATATCCATATCTGCGGAACTATTACTAAAATCTATATCATAACGAACAAACGCAGAACGAACTGCCGGTTTTTCCAAAGCTAAAAGTTTTACCGGTCGAATAATCCCCCCATCATTCGGCCAATCGAATTTAGCTTTATAAGGCAGAGCATGTTCAGAAAAAGAATTATCGACAGACACTGTTATTCGATTTTCTTTCCCATATTTTAGTAAACGAGATATGTCAAAAGAAAATTCCGTAAATCCCGATCCCGAATGTGTACCCGCTTGTTTTCCATTAACCCAAACAACAACATCCCGATATACCGCATCAAAACAAAGACGGACATGTTTACCCTTCCAATTCTCCGGGACAATCGTTCGCTTTTCATACCAGGCCTTTCCGAATATACGTTCCGTTTTATCTTCTACATTCCACGTATGAGGAACGGTTACATCTCGCCCGAATTCAAAACCTTCCGTCCAAGAATCATAAGATTTATAATCTCGCTCTAATGCAAATTTCCATACTCCGCAAAGAGACATTTCATCACGAGCAAAAAGACTTCCCGATATAAAAAATAAAAAGCTAAAAAAGACGATACAATATTTTATAATTATATTTTTCATACTTTCTATTTTAAATTCCAAATTGTTTGTATATTCATTTTCTCACCTTTTACTCTGATAATTAAAGGATAGCAAGGTTGTGTCTCTTGTCGTTCAGTGTGTTTTTTCGTTATAACTCCGGGATTAGTGGGGGGTATCCCGGGTGCTACCCCGGTATAAAGTTCTATTTCATCACAGCCAGGCTCGATTCGTATCTCTGCATCAGACGTCTGTATAGTAAATTTTCCTCGGACAATACACCGTTTCATATTCTGGATTTTTTCATATACAGGAGCATCTGTTATGGCTATTTCTTTCCCTACCCAAGGAAGATCCAAAGGTTCTGTAAACAACAATACATAATCATAAACATGAGATCTCGACGACTCGCAAACAAAATTATCCGACAACCGATTTTTTTTAAGAGTCACACAGCGTCTCATCTTTACACCATTATACGCACTATCCACTTCTGCTTCAATTGTACCTCCGGATGAAGACGGTAAAAAACGAATCAATTTCCCTGTAACCGGAGCTTGATCTTTACCGTCGACCGTAACCGTATTATGCGCTAAAGATTTTCGATACCAAGTTGTAAAATCGGGTACACCATAAGCCGACGTTCCCAAATCGGGTAAAATTTCACGTTTCCCGTTGTGAATAGATATGGATAGCTTATCCGGATGCCCGTGCCCACCACCATACGGTCCATATTTTAAAACGACTGTTTTATCCTGATATCTTAAAACACCGACTCCGAGATCTTTAAAATAGGTACTCTTTCCATACTCGGGTTTTCCTTTTTGCACCATCGATACCGGATTGAATAAAGCCTCAGCGGAAGTTCGGCTGACAAAACCATAACAACGTTCCAATATATTGCGGAATAACGGATTATGAGACCTTGCATAAGCCAATTCATACAATTTAGTCTGCGCCAAAAGCGATTCTCCGTACCAACCGTCATTATGCGCCGGAAAAGAAAGATCAGCATACACTCCCCGTGCAGGAGAAGCCAACATATCCAACAACTTACGATCATACAAATTTATATTCCGGCAACGCAATGCTTCGGCAGATAACAACATAGCTCTTAAAGGGTAATAATGGTATGTCGGAGAACCTTCATTCCACCAACCGTCATCGTGCACATGCCTTTCCATTAAGGCATGATATCCGCATTGTTTGTCATTCAGTGCAATATCGACTATTCTATCATCTTCCAAAGCAACTCCTAAAGCAATCAGTCCGCTATTATGCCATACCTGCCAATTTCCTCCACCTCGACGTTTAAGCAACAATTCGGCACAAGGTCTCAAATAGCCGGTTTCTATTTTTTTTACTTCACCGGAAGACATTATCCCCTTTGCAACTGAATAAGCCCGGGCAGCATCGCTCGCCCAAACCGACTCATCAAGACTTTGTCCGAATAACTTACCGCTATTCAAGCCGGTTGCCACACGATTCGTATTATGTTCGAAATAAGTAGGATATTTATATGCATAATCAAGCAACATGTCACGGATATAAGTTGCATAGACCGTATCTTTCGTCGCCAAATACAAATAAGTACAATTCTCCAAATATTGCAGATTCTCCGCATGTACCTTATTTATCCATGCCCAATCATAACGCTTGTTCTCTTTCCAATATTTCTCACATGCAGAACAATAATGCTCATTCGGTTTATCCCATTCGAAACTAAAAGAAAGGTTATGTATCGGACAAAAATAATCATGGAGATGGCCTCCCTCCAACAAAGGAACTTCCATTTTATGGGAACGACGTTCATTTACTTTTTCTTTCATCGATTCTATAATCACACTGCCCCATAAAGTATTTGCCGAATTTCGAATAGCAATCTTATCCGAATCCGAAAAAAAATAGTAACCTTTCTGTGCATACAAAATATATGGGAAAATAAATATTCCGATAATAATGAAAGTTCCCATTTTAACAAGATTCCCTATTCTCATATATTTCTCTTCCTATCGTGAAACGAACCATTTTTCAATCGCTCTCAAAACGACCTTATGCCCTTCTGCATTAGGATGATTCGACTGACTCATGTATTTGTGAAGATCTTCACCTTCTTTAGCCAATTTTATAAACATAGCATAACTATCGACCAACCCCAGATGATATTTCGATGCCAAATCACGTATTTGCCGGGCATGCTTGGCTAATGGAGTATTCTCATCCAAAATATTTTCAGTAAGATCGGGTGTAGGGGTCATTAAAACGACTTTCACATTCTGTTTCAGAGCCTGCTTAATCATTTTCTCCCAAGCTTTTAATGATCGTTCCAATCCTATACTTCTGTCATTCAATGCATAATCGATAAATAACAAATCCGGATGATGATTTAGTACCTCCTTCTTAAATCGTTTTTCTCCCTGCTCAGACTGTTCTCCTCCGATAGAGGTCGTAATTACATTTACTACGGCATAAGGATAATATTTTTTTATTGCATGAAGGACTAAATGCGGATAAGCACTTAAAGTATTCACAACGGGAGTATTGGCATAACCGGACGGAACACTGTGACCATGAAAAACAATATTTATCGTCCGGTTATGCGGCCATGTCTTTACTAACTCATTTCTCAAATTATTAACATAGCTTCCTGTTGCCGATTGGGCATTTACAACACAAACTATACAGACACCAAATATTACCGATACTAATCTTTTGATAAGCATAAAGAGATCTATTTAATTAAACAATACATCGACAGCCTGTTCGGACAGTTCTTCTTCCGGATGAAAATCAGGACTGCTTACATACTTCTTCAAACTATATAAAAATTGCCGTGCCACAGGTCTTTTATCCATGTTACGAATCAAATCTATTGTACAAATCAACAATCTTCCTTTTCCGACTTTAGCCTCAGCTACCAACCCCAGTTTATTATTCTTATTCCAGTCTGGAATCATCTGCAACAACGGCCTATAAGTCGAAGGAGTATGATCTAAATTCATTAATTTAGAAGGAATTACCAAATCCCACCACTGCCAGTTAGAATGAAACTCCGTAGGGAAATATGCATATAACGGGTGTGAAGGATCGCACAAAATACCCAATAGTTCAGGAGGCATACCAGACCAGACCGCATTCCATGAAATCCCGGAGAAACAAGATGAAACCGTAGTATGGACATCTGCAGTATCTGCAAGTAAAAGTACCTTACCTCCCTGTTTCAAATACTCTTTTATTTCGGCATTCCATGAATTTGCAATTTTTATTTCAGAAGGGAGCTTCACTTCTGGTAAAACTGCCGGATATACCCATATATCCCATTGATTCCGATATGAAGTTCCAGCAATACCGAACACAAGTTTCATTTGTTCTGCTTTTTTAATTCCTTTCAGTGGAATTTTTATTTTACCTAAAGAATGCGGACTACCGATCGGTATATCTTTTGCCGGAAGTTTTCCCTGTGCATATATTTTGCCATCAGGGTATTCTAAAGTCCATCTCAACACAGCCTTTTTTATATTAGATTTCCCAAAATTCGCAATACGTGCCTCGCCGGTAAAAACCGAATCATTCGTCCAAACAAATGACGAGGTCAACAATAGCGGAAGACAAGGGGAAACCATACTTTTAAATTCATCTGCAGTAACATACGGTTTCGAATCCCAAAAAACATCTACCACACCCACAGGAGACGTTCCCTGACCGGGAAAATCATTCAACTGCAACAAGTGATACCCGGCCATACCCGGCGTACGATAATAAGATTCAAACTCCTCTTTTTTTTGTATTAAGTGGAACTTACCTGACGCCAGTGTAAACTCCGAAGCCAGATCCAACATGTGATGATCGCGCAACGATTCTCTGAATATCTGATAATTATATGGCTTAAGAACGCCTGTATATTTTTTTATCTCATCATAATTAGGGTAAACACACCATTGTCCTATTTCATGCGTAATCATCGGTATCGGGTACTTTTTCACGTATTCCGAATAATCATATAAAGTATTCAAAGGAGCAACATTAAAACGGCTTTTTAAACCTTCTTTCCACCTGTGAGGACGTGCCCCATATAATACATTATATTGATTTTCCGGGACATAGGGATATGCTGCACTTCCCGTATAAAGATGCCTGGTATCTCGTTTCCAATGAGTTACCAGCTCTGAAAGAAACTCTTTTACTCCCGAACCGCAAAGTTCATTTCCCTCACAGAAAAAGACAAACGAAGGATGATTCCCATATTCTTTGAATATCCGGTCTGCCTCACGACGGAGAAAATCATTAACGGCTTTATCTTCTCCTACCGTAAAGCGCCAATCGGAATTTTCTATTTGCAAATAAATTCCTAAACGATCGGCAACCTTAAATGCAGCTTCAGGAGGACACCATGAATGAAAACGGACACAATTCAATCCGTAATCTTTACAGGTTTTCAAAATCCGAAACCATCCCGATTCATCCATTACCGGATATCCTGTCAACGGAAACTCGGCACTGTTGACTGTTCCCCGTATAAATATTTCACGCCCGTTCATCGTAAAGCGAGTGCCTTTTACACCTACTTCACGCATGCCGAATTCGACCTGTTTCGTATCAGAATAAGATTTTTCTCCGTTTTTAACGTTCAATGAAAGTTCTAATCGATAAAGATTCGGATCAAACTCATCCCAAGTTCTGACCTGATCTCCGAGGAATAAATCCATTTTCAAAATGATAAGCGAATCTTTGCCTACCACAGAAACTTTCTTCTCCGGAATATAAATAAGATTATCCACAGTTCCCCCCTTAATTTCCAGATCACCCTTCAACGATAGCTTGTCGCAATTATTGAAAGTCACTTCCAAACGGACTTTCTTTCCTTTAATATCAGGATATACTTGCACATCCGAAATATATACTTTATCTGTCGCCCTTAGCTCTATTTTTCCGATAATACCGTTCCAGTTAGTTTGCGTTTCGGCACTGATGGCATGGCTATACTCAATATTATAAATCAAGTCATTATTTACACGTAAACGTATCGTGTTTATCTCGCCGGGTCTCAGGAATTTTCCCAACATATAAACATGAGGGACTGACAGACTTTCCTCCCGTCCGACATAAACTCCATTCACCCATAATTTAGTTTCCCAGTGAACTCTTTCAAGAAATAAAGAAATCTCTTTCCCCGCCCAATCTTCCGGAATAAAAACCTTTTTTTCATACCATGCCGGACCTTTATATTCAAACATTCTTGTCAGCCGTATAGAAGAGAGTCCTTGTGTACGAATTCCTTTACCTGCTTCATCGGTAGAACCGGGTAATGTAATTGTTTCGGCAAGAGATGGAAACATCTGCAACCCATTACTTTGGAGACCCATTCCGAGAGGATCTGCTTTAAATGACCATATTCCGTCTAAAGGAATTGTATGATATCCCGGTTGGGCTTGCATCTGAAATGCAAGTCCGACCAGAAAAAAAGGAAGAAAAAAAACTAAACGTTTCATGAGAGTGTATTTTCAAGGTATATTAAATTATCCTTATTAATTATATTCAACGACCGCAACTACAGGAAAATGATCTGACGGATTACGTGCCTGAAATGTATTCTCCACATTCTTTGCCGGAGTCCGATAAGTATCGGTCAATATTCCATACCGATCGACGCGAAAATGTGACGTAAGAAATATATGATCGATACGAGTCGTTGTTTTCCCATTCGGATTGAAAGCATTAAAAGTTCCCGTTACAGCATAACGGATATCGGCACATTCATACGCATCCGACAACATTTTCGAATCCACGATTGTCATATAACATTTACTATTCTGATCTGCATTAAAATCGCCAGTTAGGATAACAGGCAATTTACCTCCGAGTTTTTTGATCTGTCGTAATATTAAAGATGCACTTAGGTTTCTCGATTCTACCCCGACATGATCGGCATGTAAATTAAAAAACATAAATATAAATCCAGTTTCCTTTTCTCGGAACTTTCCCCATGTACACAATCGTACCTGATCGGCATCCCATCCCAAACTGGGGTGATCGGGAGTAGAAGAAAGCCAAAAATTTCCTTGATCTAAGAGATCAAAACGACCCGTCTTATAATAAATGGCCGTAAACTCTCCTCTTTTTATTCCATCATCACGCCCTATTCCGATATAATTATACCCCGGCAACTCAGTTTTAAGTCCTTCTACCTGATGATATTTTCCCTCTTGTGTTCCGAATATATCGAAATCGTGATAACGTACCAAATCGGCAATAATAGGACAACGTTGTCCCCATCCGTTACCATTAATCGAATCATTCCGATTTGCAAATCGGATATTATAAGAGGCAACTTTCATCTGCCGAGCTTCCACAACAAAGCAATAAACGAAAAAACAGATCAGATATAGCACCTTCTTCATAAACAAAATCCTTCTTTATTATTACAAAAATAAAAAGACCTTTTTACAGATAGAATGGAGAATTATCCAAATAGAATAGAGTATTTTATGATTTACTTAATAATCAATTTCTGAATCTCAACTCTTCGTCCTGTATTTAATTTCAATATATAAATACCTTTATACAAGTTATTTAATGACAATACTGAAATTTTAGAATACGGATTTACCGAATAGATTATTTTACCGTTCAAATCAATCACGGATATTTCGTCTAACGGGATCTCCGAACGGATAGTAATTTGATTTTTTGCAGGATTTGGATATACAGAAATTCGAGAATCGATAACAGATTCAATCATTCCAGCATCGGTAAGATCTTTTATTTTTCCGACAAAAGTGACTATCGATGTCGCCGGCATTGTATAATTTTCAGTAGCAGCAATATCTTCTCCCCGTCTCAAGGCATCATCCGGATTATTAGTAGTAATATAAGGAGTGAAGTGCGTAATTCCCATATTTTCTGCTAACCCGGCTACATTTATACGTATCGAACGTGAATTCGTTGACGCGTTTATTGCAACAATAACAAGTTCTTGTTTTTCTTCATTAATATATGCTGAAACCATTTGATTGGCAATTGCATCGACAGCAGACATATTGTCAGAACGTACTACATCTATCCTTTTCATACCCGGACGAATAAACCGAGAAAAATTTCCTAAAGCATAAAGTAACTTTGTGGGACGATACACTCCGTCGGTACGCTGACTGTTTAAAATATAGCGGATCAAAGCAAAACGTTCTTCATTGCCACTACTTGCATCTTTTTCAAATGTTGTCCACCATTGCCAACCAGAACAATCTGCCTCTACCAAATCATTATGAATAATTCGTGCCAAAGATATTCCGCATTCCATCGGGGATAACGTACGAGAAGCTCCTCCGTTATGAACGGCTTTATAACCGTTTCCTAATAAAGAATATTCCGTTTGCCAATATTCTAGTTCCGGATCGGTTTCTTCTATTTGGTCTCTCAATGCATTTCTCTTCTCTACAATATCCGTAGCAGAAGCATCTGTCCAATAACTATGGGAAGAGACATAAGATGAAACCGAAGGAAGATCTTTTATCTTAAGAGCAGACCGATCATTCCAAAAATTATATAACTGATTTGCATAATCTCCGGAACTTTCTTTCAATAAATAATTCATCGAGCCGGCTTCCGTAATAAACAACTTGGTATCGATATTTCTTTTTACAAACTCAGTATCGATTGCTTTAACAACATCCGAAACCTCCTGATTCGTCCAAGGAGAGCCCTCTTGTGATACTACCTCCCCGACAGAGGTTGCATCCCACTCCCATTGGGGCTCATTCAAAGGACTAATATATTTAAAATTAATCCCTTCTTCTTTAAAATGAGAGACTACATCGGCAAGAAATTTTCCAAAATCACCAAAATGTTCCCTTTTCAAAATCGTCGATTTAGCATCTCCATATTCCCGAAAACCCAAACCTTTTACTGTATAATAGACAGGAGGTGAATTTTGCCAACCTATAATATCCGGCACATTATATGTTTTCACAGCTTTTTCTAAAAACCATCGTTGTCCGGCCTGTTTCGTCCAATCATAAGTAGTCATATCCGGATTTAAAAAACATTCAGTACGACGTGTTTCATCTGAAATGCGGCTCTCTTCACCTTGTTCCGAAGTTCCTGCTCCTATATTAAAACGCCATGAAGATAATCCTATTCCTTTCGGAGTTCCATTCGACAAAGTATCACAACTAAACAATAGTTCAGCTAAATGCTCTTTCTTACTATCCGGAAAATATTTCCCTATAAACTGAGTACTCCAGCCATCCGATGCCCCGAAATTACGTATTGTTTGCCTTATTTGATCTGTATAGATTGTAAATTCGGTAAAATCACAAAATTCTGCACTCCAATCCTGAACTTCTGCTAAAGAAAGTGACCGTTGTTCTAAAGTTATCTCATCAAGAAGACCGGTACACGTATTTTCTCCACAGCCGAAATCTATATAGGAAAAAGGGTTCTCTTTTTTTGTATATCCGGCAATTTGTTTTCCTAAAACCCCATTTATATAAATCCGGTAATAAGGACTACCTCCTGCACTAAAAACCTGTACCAAAGATATGCTGTTCCATTTGCCGGAATACAATGGAACAGTTGCCATTTTGCCAGTAGTTCGGGACACCCCGTCTTCTCTAATCTGAAATTCAAACACGGCTTGCCCCGAAGTAATTTGTGAAACAAGCAACAAAGCTTCATCATTATTTTGACCTTGGAAACGGACCAATACCTTACCGGCATCCTCCTCTTTAAACAAATCTTTAAAATATACAAAACTAAAAGATAACTCTTCTTTCATTAAATCGCCAATTTGCAAAGACATTCGACTATCACTTTTAATGTCGGCAACATATCCTCTTACATTATCTTTTGTTCGTTCCACGTTTAAAGACGAACTTTCAATATTTTTCATGTCATCCTCCAATCCTGTTTCAAAAGAAAACCGCGCATAAGCTGTTTCCCCGCCATCAGAAACAGAAGGCTCTGGTAACTCCTTATCTTCAGCAAGTGCTGCAATCTGGTTAACGGCAAGAGCCGTATGATATATTTTTATATTATCGATACGACCGCTCATCGAATAACTTGTCTCGGGATTACATCCTAAAAAACATTTAGAAATATTAAAATCAGAAAGGTTCAACAATGTCTCAAGCTCTCCCGACAACTTTCCATTTACATAATATTTTACTTGAATTCCTTTGAAAACAAGAGCAAAATGATACCACTGGTTATTTTCTAAAGGTTCTCCTGCGATCGAACGATAAGTTGAATAAGGCTTATTATCAATAACGATATAACTATCGTTTCCCCATGATGTTTTAGGAGTTAAATAGATATTGCTTCCGTCATCGGCATACAATGCTAAAAACATCCGCCAATTTGCATTGGGATCGATATCTTCCCTTTTCCCGAAAAACGAAATAGTCATTTCATCCGATAATACATCGCCTTTTAACTGTAAACAACCTTTCGAATCGGCATCAAAATACAAAACTTTTCCTTGCCGCATATCATCCGACACTACAGAAGCTCCGTTTAATGCATCGGCAACAACATTTCCTAAACAATCCGATACCGTACCATCTTCAAAATTTATATCTGCAATCGGCTTTGCCTTATTATCGACAGTTGACCATACGCATACCGGCAAAAGGTAAGATAAACATATAAATAAAATCGTTCTTTTCATGGTTCTCTTTTTTAATATTCAAGATCAAACAATAATGTCTTCGAGCCTCTATTAAAGGAACATCGAAGACATCATTTTAATAACATCATTAATGCAAAACGGAAACAGTTACCAAAGCCTGTTGGGTCAGTTTAGGATTATTATTCCCCATAAAATTATAATCTATCGTATAAGTAACGTCTCCTTGTGAAAAATCTACCGAAGTTACACCCGATATTTGCTCCACTCCGTCAATCGTCACACGACAATTTGTTCCATCCAACAGGTTCGGATCATTGTTCATCGTCTCAAAGACCGGAATTACATTACTTAAATCACTGCCATCTGCCAATTGCAATGTAATATTATACCGGTTATAATATGCAATATCACGCGTTATAGTACCAGCCACACCATTAATAGAAAATTTTGTCATCTTCGGAATCATAACCGGAGCTACATAATAATTAGAAACGACTCCGGATGCCGTAATAACTCTGAAATTTTGTATTTTCAATTTACCATCCTGAACAAATTCGACAATTCGAGAGGCTGTAGAACCTGATACTATTTTCTTTTCTTCTCCATTCGGATTGATCCAATACATTTCTGCAAGATTCGATGATAACTCAAAATTGACCAATTGTTTTGCCTTAATCGAATTAAATGTCGCATCTCGCCACGCATCAAATAATATCGGGCAAAGTAACGAATCTGAAGAAATAAATTCACCATAAGAACTATAATAAACAGTTCCTGCATATTCAGACATTCGATATAGATTATTGATTTTCAAATTATCTAAACCTCCGTCCAATGCTACCACTTTAATAGTCACAGAATCGACAGTAAACTCCCGTTCTCCATTCCCATTTATAGAAGAAGCCACCCATACGGCATTGAATGTTCCGGGCTCTTGATAAGAATAAGAAAATGTTCCGTCAGAAGCCGTTGCAAAACCGGTATCTCCTTCTTTTCCATATACATGATTAGCATCTCCCGGATAAACGACATAATACTGTCCCGAACCTTTATTGACAAAACGAACCGATTCGAAAGCATCATAAGTATCTTTTTCTACCTCAAAAGCAGCTTCAGGAGCAACATATAAATCCCGGAGGTAACCATTTTCATCGCATGAAGCAAATATCAGAACAGTCAACAGGCAATATATAACTTTTATCGTCTTCATAATATCTTTCTCCATTTTATTAATATCCAAAATTCTGTTCTATCACCCCATTGGAAATAGTTATTTCTTCCTGAGGAATAGGAAATATTTCATTCACTCCTTTTCTGAAATATTTTCCCCGCTCTCTGATTTTTCCAGACGGTTGTTCTACCGGAGCATTTTTATACACAGATGCCATTCTCTCACTTAAAATACCTAAACGTGCAATTTCAAACCAGCGATCAAATTCTCCCGCCATCTCTATTCGTTTTTCTTTTAAGATAGCATCCCGCGTAACATCATAAGGAGCATAAGCTACATCTTGAAAATTAGCAGAAGGGATCGATATATATTGAGAATTAGGATTATTCGGATCTAACAATTTACGGGCACGTTGACGAATCTTATTTACGTAATCAACCGCTTTCCGAGATTCTCCGGTTTCATTCAATGCTTCGGCAAACAGAAGCAACACTTCCGGATAGCGCATTACTCGATAATTCCGCCCATTTGTAGAGCCCTCGCTACGGAATATATAGTATTTGACAAAAATCATTCCATTACCATAATTAAACCAACCGATTTGAGGAGAGGTTTCCTCTTGTTTATAATATTCACTGATCGTACGCCCTGTAATGGTAAATAATCTCCGAGGATCATTCTGAAATTGATTATCCAAATCTGACGTCGGTGTAATAGCTATCGTCGAAGCAGTCCCTCCTAACGAATTTATCAAAGATCCTCCACACGGCCAACTTTCATTTGTTGAAATTCCCGAGCCAGAATAATCATAATGATTTATTTCAATTAGTGATTCAGGCGAAAATTCACCTTCAAGTCGAAATATTTTATCGAACTCATCCAATTGGTGAATACTCACGACATCCTGTCCGGCAAAAACAGTCTCCTTGGTTGCCGCAGGATCTAACACCAAACGTTTTGCCAAAGACTCCCATGATTCATCCGGATAATTTTCATCAAATTTCAATATCTGATTATAAGTCAGATTTTTACCCTCAATAAAAAATTCCCCTATTTCACGAGCTTCCTGCCATTTCTCTTCTTTATCTACCGATGATAATTTCACTCCGGGTGATGCTTCATACACCAAAACCTTCATCAATAATCCCAAACCTCCCCCGACACCTATCTGACCGGCTTCTGTTAACTGATAACGGCTTCTACGCAAAATCAAGGCTGCCTCACGCAAATCTTTCTCGATATAAGCATACACTTCATCTAAAGAAGATCTTGGCACTACCATATTTCCTAAATCCACATCTTCAGGCTGTATAGATACTCCACCGAAAGTCTTCACCAAATTAAAATAAAAGAGAGCTCTTAACAATTTAGCCTGTCCCAATACCTCACGTATCTCTTTCTCGCTTGTACCATTAGCCCGATAATCAACATAAGGAGCAGATCTGATCACTTGATTTGCCTTATTAATACCCTGATAATTTACCTGATAGCGTTGCAAAATATAAGGATTCTCAGTATTAAACTGGAAATTAACCAACTGACTCATATCATTGACCTCAACATCCTGCTTATTCCATGAATTATCACTCATAGCCTCACCGAAAATAATCTCGCTCAACTGATATTGTTGTGACTGCATTAAATCATAAATAGAATTTAATCCGATACGTAAATTATTCAGATCTTTATAAAAAACATCACCTTCTATCAACCCGGTCTGTTCAGGCTCGAAATAGTCTTCACATGACGAAAAATACAACGGGCATACTGCTAAAAGAATATATATCAACTTTTTCATATCCGAATATTTAAAAATCAATTATTACGCCAAACATATAGGAACGCGCCTGAGGATATACTCCTTGATCGATACCCAAATAAAGATTATTACTTTCTTGTCCCGATGTTTTACCCACTTCCGGATCTAAACCATCATAACCGGTAATTGTAAAAAGGTTCGTAGCGGATGCATAAACTCTCAAATTACTTACAGACAACTTGTTAACCCATTTTTTAGGGAAAGTATATCCTAATTGAATATTTTTTAATCGCAAGTACGAACCATCTTGTATATAAAAATCGGAATTTCTAAAATTCATCTCGTTCTTACTTCCATCAGAACTGGGCAACGGTACTGTACCATTCAAATTAGCTCCCCAATGATCCCGGTAAGCAGGATTAGCAGGGTCGGGAACAGGTCTCCAAACCTTGTCAAAATAATCTTTCGCCACATTGGAATAGCTCAAATAGTTCAGATTTTCCCATCCTCCGCTATAAGATACATTGGAATAACGGAAATACCGTGTCACATCATAAATCTCGTTGCCGGCAACGCCTTGAAAAAACATAGATAAATCAAATCCTTTATATTCCATATTGATATTAAATCCGTAATAAAAGTCAGGATTAGGATTCCCGATGAACGTGCGGTCACTATCGTCAATCACACCATCTCCATTTACATCTACAAATTTCATATCTCCGGGAGTATAAGTCGATCCTGAAGAAAATACAGGTACTTTAGGCGAACCATCGCCATTAAAATCAGCTTCCGTCATAATTCCTGCAGTTTTCCATCCATAAAAACAGGCAATAGGAGCTCCTACAACAGTCTTATTTACATAACCGAGATTATTCGGACTACCTAAATCTCCACCATAAATGGCATCGTTATTTCCTCCTAAAGAAGTTACCTCATTTTTTACTTTCGTGAAATTCCCAGATACTTCAAAATTAAAATTTCCTATACGGTCTTTATAAGAAAGTTGAACTTCCCAACCTTTATTTCTTACACTCCCGGCATTCTGCATTGGAGTAGAAGTATATCCTGATGAATAAACGATAGGAACGGCAACAAGCATATCGTGTGTATCTTTTATAAAATAATCGACCGATGTAGAAATACGGTTGTCCAGAACATTAAAATCAAGTCCGACACTGGTCGATTGAGTCCGTTCCCATAGAATATCGGAATTGCCATATGAAGATATACTCATACCCGGCTGTATTGTAGGCATCCCTACCCCATATATATAAGTAGCTGATTGCTGTCCGACATAAGTTCCGTAAGCATTGTTTCCAATACGATTATTACCTAATTGTCCCCAACCGGCACGCAATTTCAATAAACTGATCCAATCTACATTCTGCATAAATGATTCAGAATTAATCTTCCAACCGGCAGATACGCTCGGGAAATATCCCCACCGATTTTTCTTTGAAAACCGAGAAGATGCATCGGCACGGAAATTCGCTTGTAATAAATAACGATCTTTGTAATTATAACTAATACGTCCCAAAAGCCCTAAAGCTGTCCAAGATGTCGTATATCCCGATGTCGATTGTGAAAATTGCGCAAAGTTCAACGCATTTAATTCATCATCATATCCTCCATAGCCCGTACCTTGAGCCCATGTACGTTTCATCGTCGAAGTCTCCATTGTCTGCCCGATCATTACCGAAAAATCATGGTCTCCCCATTTCGCCGCATAGTTCAAAATATTATCCCAACTAATATTATCGGTAGTAGTCGGATAACGTTTCACATCATATTTTATAGTACCTACAATTTCGGGATTTACGTTATAACGGTTAAACTGTTCCTGATCGGAGGCATAATTCGAATAACTGGCACGAGTAGAATATTTCAATCCTTTTACAATATCCCAATCCAATGTTATCTGACCGATAAATGTGTTGATATACGTGTCATAAGTCGTACGACGAAGATTCTCAACCGGAGTAGTCCAGTTATAACTCTCATTTTGGTCATAAATAGGTGTAAGCGGATTATAATTTATAGCCGTTTTAATAACTCCCCACGTTCCTTCTCCGACAACTCTACGATCTTCTCGTGCATAAGTAAGATTCGTCCCAAACGTCAAATTCTTCAATAATTTAGCGTTCATCTTTCCGTTAAAAGACTTACGTTCGTAATTCGATTCTTTTACAATACCATCCGTATTCTGAAAATTACCACTGACATAATAATTCAATTTATCATTACCCCCATATAATGCAATATTATATTTTTGCATTAATGCGCTACGAGATAATTCGTCCCACCAATTAACACCTTTGTCTATCAACTCCTGAGTTTCGGGTTTCACTTTCATTTGTCCTGTAACTTCATCATAATCCGTAACAATATTCAGATTATTTACAAAGTCGGAATAATAAGCAAAATCTTGTTTATCCATTAATCCGGGATCTTTCCAAGATTCCTGCCATCCCAAATAAGCATTGAAATTCACATTCAATATTTTCTGGCTGTTTTTTCCCGATTTAGTAACAACGAGTACAACGCCATTTGCCGCACGAGAACCGTAAATAGCCGCAGAAGATGCATCTTTTAAAATTTCGATAGATTCTATATCATCTGCTGACAAATAATCGATATTATCCATAGGTATTCCGTCAACCACATACAAAGGATCGGAATTATTGATCGTACCCATTCCCCGAATACGAACAGTAGAACTAGCACCCGGAGCTCCGGAATTCTGCACAATTTCAACTCCCGCAGCTTTTCCCTGAATCGCATGCATAACGTTCGTTGCCGGCAATTTAGCTATCTCATCTGCCTTTACCGAAGCAATAGCTCCGGTCAAATCGCTTTTTTTCTGGACTCCATACCCTATAACCACGACTTGATCCAACTCCTGCGTCGATTCCTGTAAAAAGATAGTAATGGAAGTTTTTCCGTCTAAAGGTTGCATGACGGTTTTATATCCTACATACGAAACCTGTAAAGATGCATTTTTATCTTTCACGGTAATTTTAAATTGACCGTCCAGATCACTCATTGTTCCGGTGTTCGTCCCCTTTACTTGTATCGAAGCACCGATAATAGGTTCTTTGCTGCCTGCATCTACCACTTTACCCGTTATCACCTGAGAATAGACAGGCATAACAAGCATAATCATGAATAATAACAACAAAGCCTTTATTTTTCTATGGCTTAGCATGGTTAAAACTATTTATGTTATAAAATAAAAATGGACCGGAGAAAATCTATTGTTTCAAGATTCACATTGCATTAAAATATTTATTATCAATGCCTTTTATTAATCTTTTTAAATAATACGGGACTGTGTAAAATCAACAGTCCCATATCAACTCAATTTATCTAATTACAATTTTTTCAACAACCTGATGTCCGTCGGCCAACACAACTTTCACAAAATAGATACCATTAAGAGCGGTAACATCGATACTGTCTGCTGCCGTTTCCAATACTTGAGCACCGGAAAGATCATAAATTTGTACCGTTTTTATATCCTGATGTGTTGTGATGAAAATTCTTTCGGTTGCCGGATTCGGATAAACCGTTACTTTAGCCGCTACGACTGCAGGGTCCTCTATCGCACTCGTTCCCCCCAAATCATATTTGTAAAGAGCTTTTGTCGATGTAGATCCGAAATAAAGATTATTATTGATATTATAGAATCCCGTAGGAGAACCGTTGTCCGGTAAATCAACCACTTTAACAGGAGCATTTTCAATACCATCGATCATCCATAACTCATTATTATTATTTTCATCTTGAGCCTTAAAGAATAATTTCCCATTTATCTCCCTAAAATTAGCACAATTATCAGCTAAACTCCCGGCAGCAATCTCCGTACCCCAAAATTGACGTTGATAAATACATGTGTCCAAAGTTGAGGTCGGCGCTAACCACAGACTATAACCTGAAGCATATTGGGTAGCATCATCCGGCATATAATATCCCCCATTGGCCTGAATCATCAAATATCCTTGATATACAAAGAAATCAGCATTCGATCCCCAAGAGTCTAATGATACATTTCCACCCCAATGATTAATATCATAAATCATACGAGGATTTACGCCATCTTCTATAGGCTTAGTCAAATCCCAAAAACAAGGCTCACAACCATGAATGCCGTCCTTTGCCCGAAAATAAATCGTATCGCCAATTGCTATCGGATAAGCAAATTCTGTCGCAGAAGGTAATCCCCCTGTTTCTCCTTTAGCAAAATCAAAGCCTAACCATTTTGTCCCCTCCGGAGTTCCGTCGCTATACCAAATCTCACTTCCATAATCCTGACCGACTTGTTCTGCTACTGTCTCGGCACGAAAAACCACCATCTCATCATTTATATTACGTAATGCTCCTATCCCAGCCGGACCGGTTCCAAACGTACCATCATCACTCGGTCTATTATTAATATCTTTCAATAGCATTGTCCCTTCCGGAGTTCCGTCGGTAATCCACAACTCCTCGTTATGCTCAAGATCGACTCCTGCAAAAAAAGCTTTATCACCTACTACCTCAAAATAACTTTTCATCGGAATACTGGCTATACGAATTGTACCCTCTTCAGTACCATCGGATATCCAAATCCAACTTTCTGGAGTTTCAGGATCGACAACAGGCATCATCTCACTTTCCTCATCTCTTGCCGTAAAAAGGACTTTGTCTCCAAGTATAACCATATTCCCCGGTTGAGAACCAATATTTCCGGGATAAATATCCTTTACCATTTTCGTACCTTCTACCGTTCCATCCGAAACCCAAAGTTCTCGACCATACTCAGCAGTTTCTGCTGTAAAAAAAAGTTTTCCATTCACCCATTTCAAGCTACTCGGTTCTGAACTTTCAGTTCCCGGAATAATATCCATAAATAATTTCGTTCCTTCCGGAGTCAGGTCTGTGTACCATAATTCACTTCCATGATCTGCATCCTTTCCGGCAAAAAATAGAAAATTCTCAGTTCTTACGGCATGTTCTTTAGGACCTAACGGATTAGCAACAGACATAACACTCCCTAACTCCAACCCTTCTGGAGTCAGACGAGTCATTCCTTCTGGTAAAACTTGTGCCGTTACAGACGAAGTAATTGCCAAAGCACAAACACACCCTGCAAAAAATTTCAAATTACGTTTTAGATAATGATGTTTCATGGCTTAAAATTTTTAATTATAAAATTTATCTGATAAAACCGACAGTAATTATTTAAGATAAATAATTGTCGATCTTAGATTTACATTACGAAAATACAGTTATAAAAAGTATAAAGAAATGGATAATTTCACAAAGCACATGGACAAATTTTCGATTTGTTTATTCATTTACCTTTTACTCTAAATATTATCAATATATAGATGTAGCGTTACTTGTTTTAACTTCATTTATTTTACTATCTACCAATTTGTTAAGATCGATTTTAGATAGTTCTGAACAGGGATTGAACGCATCTGAATTCATATAGTTCAAAAGACTATAAAGCAGTTGGCGAACTTCCGGGTAACACTGACTCTTTTCCGAAAGAATATCCATTGAAGAAAATAATAACTTACCCCCATTACAAGCAGCTTCAAAAATAGAAACCAATCGTCTGTTATTTGCAAAATTATCGACATGCTCTATTATCGCTGATATCGGGGCTATAGAATCGACTACTAACGTCTTTGAATTCTTCAGCAAATGCCACCATTGCCAGTTTGTATGACTTTCGGTCGGAAAATCCGACAAAGCCAAATGTTCGGAATCACATAAAATACCCATACTTCCCGCTTGTTTCGGGAAATGAATCGGACTCCAAAAAACCGGAACAAATTTGCCTTCGATTCCCTTTAACGCACCGACAGGTGGAGAAAATAATACCTTTTTACCTTCAGACAATTCCGAAAGAGCTTCATCCAAATCATCGGTTACAAAAACTTTTCCTGTATCTATGACTATATTTTCAGGATATACCCATATCGGCCAATTGTTTTTATAAGCAGTTCCGGTTACAGCAACCTCTAAAGTAAGACATGTCGCATTCGCAATCTGGCCTAAAGATGCTGAAATATTTCCTACGACAGAATTTTTACCCTTTTCAATTTGTTCTACATCAAAATATCCCGATGCAACCGACTCTCCACCTGAATAAAGTAAATTCCATGAGATTTTTCTATTTTTAATATCTGAGGCTGAATAGTTAGCAATCTCAACCGTTGCTTCAAATAATTCATTGTTTGTATAAACAGCCTTAGGAAAACGAGTTAAAGGTACGACCGGAGAACAAAAATTCCGAAAATTTTCTGCAGAGATAATACCTTTAGAGTCCCAAAATGCATCCAACAAACCGACCAAAGCTGTTCCTTGTCCGGGAAAATCGTGCAAATCAAGTAATTGGAAACCTGAGAATCCGGGAGTCTTCAACGCCCGTTCAATCTCTTCTTTATACAATATAGCAGCTAATTTCCCTGAAGCATTTAAGTAGCCATCGGCTTTAGCCAACAATCCTTTTTCTCGCAAGTCAGCCTTTACCGACTTAAAATTCAAAGGATCAAGTACCCCTTTATATTTTTCAATCTCTTTCAAATTAGGGTACACAGCATATTGACCTATCTCATGAGAAATAAGTGGAACAGATATTCCATCAACTGCCGAAGTATAATCCTTATCAAAACAAGGAGCTTCATCGTTAAAAATCCCTTGTCCGCGAACCCAACCTTTTTTTGTCCATTGAGTTACAAAAAAATCGTCTCCAATCTCAGGCCAGTCTCCATGCCCCTTTTCAAAAGTAAATGTAGTAGCCATATACAAATGACGGTTATCTTTTGACTTCATATAAGAACGTAAATCGTTCAAAAAGTCAAAATCAGGTTGTAACTCATTGCCGACACTCATCAAACAAAACGATGGATGATTGCCATACTCTTTTAATATTCTGTCGGCTTCTTCATAAAGGAATCTGTTTGTTGCAGTATCTTTTCCAACTGTCAATGACCACAAAGGCAATTCTACTTGTAAATAAAAACCCATGTCATCAGCCACTTCGAATGCCGCCCGAGGAGGACACCACGAATGAAACCGTAAATGATTTAAACCGTATGATTTCGCAACAGAAAAAACTTTATTCCAACCTTCTCTATCGGTAGGAGGTATCCCTGTCAAAGGGAAAACACAACATTCCAAAGTTCCTCTTAAATAAATACGATCTCCATTATTCATCAATACAGATCCGGACGTCGACAAATTACGCATTCCGAAACGGGTTGAAAAATCAGAAGATTTTTTTCCTTGTACTAAAGTAACATCCATTTGGTAACAAACCGGAGAAAACTCATTCCACAAAACAGCATCCTCATCCATAACATAATCATACGTTATGATATTTCTACCGGGATGAAAAGACGCCGTTAACAAACGTGAAGACAGTTTCTTCTCTTCAACCAACATTTTCGGGCAGAACGAAAGAGTTGCCTTTCGGTCTCGCTTGCCTGCATTTTGTACCGTTACGACACAATGTACTTTTTTCCGGGCAACATCAGGATATAGTTGAACATCTTCTATAAAAACAGGATTGTCTGCACGAAGTTCCAAACGCCCCAATACTCCATTCCACATAATCTGAGTGTCATTGGTATAAGCATGTGCCAAATCTTTAACAGAAATATCATACTGTTTACGGTTATCTATCCGGATTGTTAACCGATGCTTTCCGGCACGAATATCCGATGGTAAATCGAAACGATGAGGAGTAGTCAAACTTTCCTGTACTCCCTCCAAAGCAACACTATCTATCCAAACTTTAGATTGCCACATAACACGTTCTAAAAAGAGAGAAACTTTCCGCCCTCTCCACGATGCAGGAATCTCAATCTCTCGACTATACCATGCCGGACCTACATAAGAGTGACGACGGGTCAAATGTAACATTTGAGGTTTTTCTAAAGCCGGAGACAATTCATTCGGAATACCTTTCCCAGCCAAATCGATCGTTCCGGGCAACTGAATAACATCTTCTAAAGACTTGTCGAACCAACATTCCTGTTCTCCGACATCTTTATCGTCCATAGCAAATTGCCATACTCCGCTCAAATCCAGCACATATTCCTGAGAAAAACTCTCCGGGATAAGTCCGAATAGCACTAAAATCCAAACGATATATTTCTTTTTCATAAAATAAGCCTAAAATGTCTGTAAATCCAGTATTTATAAATATATTATACTTTATTATAAAAACACGCCATCTATTAGATACTTAAATTAAAATTGAATTTCTGCAAACAAAGAAGAATATTTGAGAGGAAAAATAAACAAAAAAAGATAATATCAATCTTTATGTCTCCATTTTTAACACAAGCATCTAATTTTATCAAACGGTCTTTTTATTTATCGCACATATTTAAATGTATTTGTCCCCCTTGATGATTTACATCTAATTTCCGAACTTCCTCCAAAAATAATTTTGCTTTTATCAGGTTTCCCAAACCCAAATGTCCTAACCCCATTACATAGTTACAATGAAGGCGATTTCGTTTATTCAGATCTTCTTCCCAAATTGCCAGATCAGGTAATGAAACAGCAAAATAATCTATTTTACAATCATCGAAAAGATGTTTTTCTCCATGCTTAATCAACTTATTAAAACGACTCCGGGCTTTTTTCTCATCCCCTAAAGCTCTCCAAGCCAATCCCTGGTAAAATATCTTATCAGGTTGCTGATCATTATAAAAGAACGCTTGTGCAGGCTCTGAAGATCCGATTGTCGCTTTATGGAAACAACTCAAAGCTTCGTTCTCTTTACCAAGTCCACGATAGCACAGCCCTTTATAATAATAAATATCATTTTCCTCTGCACCGGCAAGTTTCCCTTCTCCCAAATTATGAGGATACGATTCTGTTTTACTTAACAAATTCAAAGCCTCTTCAAATTGCTGCGCTGAGATCGCTTTTTTCGCTAATTCAACATGACATAACACGTATTGTCCTGTTACTTTCCCTTCACCGCCTTCCCACGGATGGAATTTACGGGCTGCGATCAGCGCCTTTGCTTCTGAATAACGACCTAACTGATTATATAAAGTGATACGTTCCAAAGCCAAATCATCACGGGATTCGACTAAAACTATATGTTTCTCGAGGAAAGCCAACCGTTCGGCATACGGACGTCCCAATTTTTTATAAAGCTGATCGAGTTCCATCAATATACGGGCATCCGTACTATCTAAAGAAAAAGCTCTCTCCAATGCGGCAACCGCCTTTTCTCGATTATTACATTTATTATAATACGCCAATGAAAGATTCCGCCATACCGTCGGAAATTCAGGATCGATTGTCGCAGACTGTTCCCAACAAGATACGGCATTCTCATAACGACGAGAAGCATACCAAAAATTTCCTAAATAATAAAGAGCCTTTGCATCTGAAGGATTCCGGCTGATGGCTTCTTGTAAAATCAAGACTTCTTCTATTCTGTTAGGGAAACAATATGCCGGATCACATTTTTCCGCTTTAACAAAATACTCTTGTGCCAAAGTGTTATTATTTTGTTTTGAATATATATAACCTAATAAGTAATAAATTATAGGATATACTTTTTCAGTATCCTGAAGATATAAACCGAGCAAGCTTGCAGCTTCCTCATATAACCCTCCTGCAACAAAATCCAAAGCATATTCAATGTATCCGTGAGACCAATTACGCATCAACTCTTTCAATTTTTCCAAATCAGAATTTTCTCCGGATGCCAAGTAACGTTCATAACGACACCCCATATTGAAAGAATCGATTTCCAAAGAAGCGTCAGCAAAAGTCATTGCTTTTTCATTGAGTCTCATTTTACGGAGAAGCGAACATTTTAATTGACGGGCTTTGTGATGATGCCAATTTCGTATCAACGATTTTTCCACAGACTCGATAGCTTTCTCATATTCTCCCCGAATGGTTTCTATCCGGGCTATTTCAAAATAAGAAGCATCCTGCCATGCGGCATTCCATGCAGCTTTATAAAACGCATCGTAAGCTTCGTCTATTTTCCCCTGCATGCGACAACTCCAACCTAAATTAAAATAGGGCTCTCCATCATACGGATTAGGATTACGCTGAGTAAGAGTTTTGATTGCTGTACGAAAATATGTTTCAGCTTTAGCAAATTCTCCTTTTCTCATCCATAAAAGTCCCATAGCATTATTACAGCGAACATCTCCCGGCTCTCGACTTAACGCTTCTTCATAATAATCCATCGGATTATAAGTAGCATGACGGTACTGTTCTAAATGTAACCCGGTCAAGAAAAGTTGCTCGATAGAAGCTATTTCTTTAGGGTCTTTTGCCGCCTCTGCCGGATTCGGCAATGGCTTTATTTCTTCCTTATCGGCTTTATAGGTAAGCAACAATTTCCCATCCTGTCCATATATATCCGTAATCATATTTTCTGCAAGCACCCCGTTTGACGGAAACTCAACACGGAAAGGCTCTGCCGGAGAAACATTTACAGTATTGTCAAACAATATTCTATCATTTATATCTCTTACTAAAACACGCACCTTCGGCTGTTTTCCCGTAGCATATAATATCAATGCCGTATTATCTTTCCGTACATC
Source organism: uncultured Coprobacter sp. (assembly GCF_947855755.1). NCBI lineage: Bacteria > Pseudomonadati > Bacteroidota > Bacteroidia > Bacteroidales > Barnesiellaceae > Coprobacter > uncultured Coprobacter sp. The sequence goes on along the minus strand of NZ_CANUAR010000026.1, from coordinate 15,727 downwards.
AACGTTCAAAATCAGATCTTTTGTCGCATTCTTGACATATCCGACCTCAGCATAAGGCATAAAATACTGAACCCAAGATTTTTCTTCATACGGTTGCAACCATGTAAAATCGGGTTGATTATCGGTATATACGCCCGTCATCAATTCAATATAAGGACCATCCTCATCTGTGAGATTACGATCCCATGCAACGCCGAAATCTCCATTCCCCCATGTCCATTGTTTTTTCCCAGGAGAAACATGATGATCGGCAACGTGCAACAAACCGCCCTTTTTATCTTCTTCATATCCACCGACAAAATCAAACTTAGAACGAATCGCCATATACGAAGTCGGAACGGGTATATTTTTATATTTCGAAATATCTACACCAGAAGAATAATCTTGTTTATAATATACTCCGGTAGCAATAGGGAAACTCGAAACAGCTCTCTTTCCATGATCGAAAACAGCATTTACATCAGGCGGAAAAACCGAATGATAGTGTTCATTCACCACAACTGCCGGATTAGCCCACCAAAGAAATGTTTGAGGAAAAGACGTCCGATTATAAACTTTTGCTTTTATCTCAATATACGCCTTTCCGGGATAAAGAGTAAACCCATGCATTCCTTTCGTACGAAACATTCGTTCTACTTCATTGCACCAAACCGTCTTACTTCCGTCGGGATGCTCCTCAATAGAATAATCAGTAGGCAAAAAAGTAGAAGGACGGTGATGTTGCGGCCAATTAAACTCTATACCTCCCGAAATCCAAGGACCCGTAAGTCCGACAAGAGCAGGCTTTATAACTTGATTATAATATACAAAATGACGTTTCTTTATTTTATCATAAGCCATTTGCACACGACCGCCGAGTTCCGGCAAAATCATCATCTTGATATATTCATTTTCAAGGAATAACGCCTTATATTTTTTCTCAGACTTTACATCCTCTATTTTCTCAACTACAGGATATGGATACACAGACCCACAACTTCCTTGATATACTCTTTTTTCTAAAAAAATAGGATTTTTTTCTTCTTTTCCTATGCCGTACGTAGGGAGCATAATATCTTCTTCCCAAGCACGTACCTGTCCTTCCCCAACCTCACAACGAGTCAGGTATTCTGTAATTTTTTCCATACTTTATAGTGTTATTCTTTAATCAATTCTCGTTCTATATCCTCTAAACTTTTACCTTTCGTTTCAGGCAGTTTTATCGTAACAAAAATTCCTCCGGCCAAACAAATCAAACCATAAAACCAAAATGTCCCATAAGCACCCAAACTATGATTCAAAATAGGGAATGTATAAGTAAGAATAAAGCATGCCGCCCACAAAGCGAATGTGGCAACCGACATTGCAACACCTCTCACTCTGTTCGGGAATATTTCAGAAATAATAACCCACATAACCGGAGCTAATGTCATTGCATAACATGCAATTGCAAATACGACGATAATCAACAACGGAAGTCCGGATACATGAAAATAGTAAGCCGCACCCATAAATGCATAAATCACCGTCAATGCAAATGCTCCCAGCATCATCAGCTTTTTCCGTCCCCATTTATCAACTACAAACATGGCCAAAACGGTAAAAACGACATTTGTTATTCCTGTTATTACGATATTCATCAGTACGTCAGAAACTCCATATCCTGCAGCCATAAATATCTCTTGTGCATAATTAAATATCACATTTATACCGCACCATTGTTGAAATACGGCCAATACAATGCCTATCACCAACACATTACGTAAAGATGGAGACAACAATTTTTTAAATCCTCCTTGTGGTTCAGCCGGTACAGTATGTTCTATTTCACGCATCTCCGCAAGAGCATATTCTCGCCCTCCAATCCTATCAAACACCTGTAAAGCCGCATCTCTACGTCCCATCGTAGCCAACCAACGAGGACTTTCCGGCAAAAAGAAACCGACTATAAAAAACAAAGCTGCGGGGACAATCATAGCTAAAAACATCCAACGCCATCCCCATTGGCCGTTCCATGACATTCGAATCATCTCTCCCGTAGCATCTTGCGGAACAGGTTCGGCAATCAACCAATTCACAATTTGAGAGGCTAATATACCCAATACTATCGTCAACTGATTTATCGACACAAAACGTCCCCGCACATCAGACGGGGAAATCTCCGCTATATACATAGGAGAAAGGCTGGAAGCAATTCCTATAGCAAAACCGCCGATAAGCCTAAATACATTAAACATAGCAAAACTATTACACAACCCTGTACCTAAAGAAGTACAAATAAAAAGAGCTGCTGCTAAAATCAAAATCGGTTTACGCCCGAAACGGTCACTAAATTTCCCCGCTATCAAAGCTCCGACAAGACAGCCTATCAGAGCACTACTCATCGCCCATCCCTGCATATACGGATTACCGGCAATCTCAAAAAACTGTTCATAAAAAGGTTTAGCACCTCCGATAACAACCCAGTCATATCCGAACAGAAATCCTCCCATTGCGGAAGCTAAGGCTATAAAAAACAGAAAAAATTTACTGTGTGCATTCATTGGTTTTCAGAATTAAATTTCAACAATACAAAGAGAACCGTTTTTTTTTATTTACGACATAGAGAAAAATGTTATTTACATGGATAATTTTATTCTGTTTATCAATTTTATATGAATATACACTATATAACATTACAGCTCTTAAAAGAATGAATACATGCTTGTTACAAATTAAAATTATCAATATATTTGCGAAAGTGTATCTTAAATCACATAACTTATGGCTAAAATAAAAAGCGGATTCAAAGGAGAAAGAGCTATAGTCCTACCTTCCGCAGTCATCAATAGCATCGCTCAAGACGTTTTAGGGAAAGAGCTGCATATTACCGACATAGGTTATTATCCGCAAGCTTCATACCACTACCGTGAACGCACAAAAGAGGAAGCGGAACAATTCATATTGATTTATTGTGTCGAAGGTCACGGATGGTTCAATATTCATGAAAACAAATATTCCGTACAATCGAACCAGTTTTTCATCTTACCTAAAAACACGGCACATTCATACGGAAGCGACCTTAAAGATCCATGGACTATCTACTGGATTCACTTCAACGGAGAAAAAGCCTCATTTTTTGCAAACGGATTTGATAAGCCGACAAACATCACACCAAATTCCGACTCTCGTATCGAAGAGCGTCTCCGTCTTTTCGAAGAAATATTTTATACTCTAAGTAGAGGATATAGCAAAAACAACTTTTATTATGCAATTACAAGCTTATTCTATTTTCTCGGATCTATGAAATTTTTGGGAGAATACAGGGAAAGTGCACAGCCTAAAAACAAACAAATGGATATTACTGAAGATATTATTCACTACATGAGAGAAAATATCGAAAAAAAAATTACATTGTCCGACTTAGCAGTACATGCCGGATTATCATCTTCCCATCTATCGTCTATATTTCAGAAAAAGACCGGATACTCTCCTCTCCGCTATTTTACACACTTGCGTATTCAGGAGGCTTGCCACTATCTCGACTTCACTGATATGAAAATAAATCAAATATGTCATAAATTCGGTTTCGAGGATGCTTTCTATTTTACTCGGATTTTTACACAAGTTATGGGAATGTCGCCAAGCAAATATAGGGAACAGAAAAAAGGATAGATATCAATTAATAAAGAAAAAAGACCGGATAATAATCCGATCTTTTTTATAAGGGTTATTGACCAATCAATTCTGTCAACTTCTCAGGACTAAAGTTTTTGGCTATAATTACTCCGTTTTGATCCAGAAGATAATTTCCAAAACCTTTTTTAAGACGGAAAGCCTTATAAATATCCGAAGCCTCTCCATCCTTGTCATAGAATTGCGTATTTCTATCCAACTCGTCCAATTTTACGGTTTCTTCAAAAATGACTCTACTCGGGTCATACGAAACTGAAACAAACGAAAGATTCTGATGATCCAATTTTTCGATCTCCTGCCGCATTCTCACATTAGAAATGCGTGACGGAGCATCATAGCTAGCCCAAAAATTAAGCACAACATATTTGCCTTTCAAATCTCTCAAATCGAAAGTCCCGGCGGTGGAATCAGTCATTTGAAAGTTCGGAGCTTTTTCTCCGATAAACAATCCGGTTTTGGGAAACCGATTATTACTAGCTGAAAACATCAAAAACAATACAAATAACGCAAAGATTGACTTTACTTTCTTCATACTGAAGTTTTATGATTCATACTAAACTTGCAGTTGCGACATCGCGTCAGAATGCTACAAGCCCCACTGATTTTCAGCGGTAAATCTACTGTCTCGAAAACGCCTTTTCCCTGACAGAGATTCAGAAAACGATTGCAAAGATGCATTTTTTCTGAAAAACAGCCCAAAATTATTCATTTTTTTTAACAATACAGCCAGAACAAAACAGTATCATAACACTGTTTTATTCTCTTCATTACCGAAATATACATATCTTTTTAAACGGCAAAATAATACGTAACCGTATTTTAATTATCTTTGCAACCCATATTTTTATGATATACATTTTATGAGCCAAAAAACAGAGATCATATTGATCAATATCTCCGGAGGAGATAAACCGGGGGTAACATCAGCCCTGACACGAATATTAGCACGTTATAATGCTACAATACTCGACATCGGACAAGCAGATATTCACCACACTCTATCTTTGGGTATTCTCTTTAAAACGACCGATGACAATTCAGGTGAAATAATGAAAGATCTGTTATTCAAGGCTTATGAATTGGAAATAAATATCAAATTTTCTCCGATTAGTGAAAGTGAATATAACAGTTGGGTAAGCCTTCAAGGAAAAAACCGATATATCATTACGATCCTAAGTCGACAAATTACTGCCCGACAAATCGGAGAAGTAACTCGTGTCGTCGCAGAACAGGGATTGAACATCGATGCCATTCAACGGCTTACCGGAAGAATTCCTCTGGACGAGTCAGCCCGTAAGCCCAAATCATGCATAGAACTTTCGGTCAGAGGAACTCCGAAAGATAAATCCTCCATGCAATCGAATTTTATGCAATTATCTTCGGAATTGGGTATGGATATATCTTTTCAACAAGACGATATGTTTCGCCGTTGCCGCCGCCTTATATGTTTTGATATGGATTCTACCCTCATTGAAACAGAAGTAATTGACGAATTGGCAATACGTGCCGGAGTAGGCGATGAAGTAAAAGCAATTACCGAATCTGCCATGCGTGGAGAAATCGATTTTTCCGAAAGTTTCGAACGAAGAGTAGCTTTATTAAAGGGACTCGATGTTTCTGTAATGGAAGATATTGCCCAAAATCTTCCTATAACGGAAGGCGTAGATCGTATGATGCAGGTTCTTAAAACAGCAGGATTCAAAATCGCTATTCTTTCGGGAGGATTCACCTATTTCGGAAATTACCTGAAAAAGAAATATGGGATAGATTATGTATATGCAAACGAACTGGAAATAGAGAACGGCAAGTTGACAGGAAAACACATCGGCGATATTGTCGACGGGAAACGTAAAGCTGAATTATTACGCCTCATCGCCCAAGTAGAAAACGTGGATATTGCACAGACCATTGCTGTCGGAGATGGTGCAAATGACCTGCCTATGCTCAATATAGCAGGTTTGGGAATAGCTTATCATGCCAAACCAAAAGTAAAAGAAAATGCATCCCAGTCTATTTCGACAATAGGTCTCGACGGTGTACTCTATTTCTTAGGTTTCAAAGATTCTTATATCGGAGACAATAAGATCTAAACTAAAAGAACCTAAGATCTTGTCTAAAATCAAGAGACTGTTTAAATTTTCCGACAAAAAAATATTATCAGGTCATCGTTGCGTTTTCTCTCGTCAGATAGTCTGCTATCATCTTCATAAAAACGATAAAATATCCTCGAAAGAAACTATCAAAACTGACTCGAGTAAAATTAAGACAGGCTCTTAGATATATATTTTCAAAGTTACTTTGAAAATATATATCTAAACCTAAAAGAAATATTTTTATTTCTTCAATTTTCCATAAACTTCATCTATTTACCTTCAACATATTATTCATTGTTTTCATTTTTGAATAACAGCTTTTTATATTAGCAAAATATTATTTATATTTGCCTCATTATCTATAATACTTGAAAAAACAGTAATACTTATGAAAAACAACAATTGGTATCCTTGGGTGGTAGTCGGTTTACTATGGGTCGTTGCTTTGCTCAATTATATGGACCGCCAAATGCTCTCCACCATGCAAGATGCAATGAAAATCGACATTTCAGAACTAAATAAAGCTGAGGCTTTCGGTGCATTAATGGCCGTTTTTTTATGGATTTACGGCTTTATGAGTCCCATTTCAGGGATGATTGCCGATCGGCTGAACCGAAAATGGTTGATAGTCGGGAGCTTGTTTGTTTGGTCAACAGTCACCTATTTAATGGGATATGCAGACAGTTTTCAAGAACTATACTGGTTAAGAGCTTTAATGGGAGTAAGCGAAGCTCTTTATATTCCATCGGCTCTATCGCTTATCGCAGACTGGCATCAAGGAAAATCCAGATCATTGGCCATAGGTATCCACATGACGGGACTATATGTAGGGCAAGCAGTCGGGGGATTCGGAGCTACGATCGCAGCCACATTTTCATGGCATTCCACTTTTTACTGGTTCGGAATTATAGGTATCGCCTACTCTTTGATTCTCGTGTTCGCCTTACGAGAAAATCCTGCTCATAATACTAAAAAGATCGGTACAAAAATAAATATAGAAAAGAAAGTTTCTCTATTCAGCGGGTTATCCGTCCTTTTCTCGACATGGGCTTTTTGGATTATTCTTTTCTATTTTGCAGCACCCAGCCTTCCCGGATGGGCAACCAAAAACTGGTTGCCTACACTATTTTCCGAGACACTGAATATTCCCATGTCCGAAGCTGGTCCTATATCTACCATTACCATTGCCGTATCTTCATTTATAGGAGTTATTGTCGGCGGTATTTTATCGGATCGCTGGGTACAAAAAAATATTCGCGGAAGGGTTTATACAGGAGCTATCGGTTTAGGGATGACAATTCCGGCTTTAATGTTGCTCGGCTTCGGAGAAAGTCTCATGGCTGTTGTCGGTGCAGGACTGCTTTTCGGAATAGGTTTCGGTATTTTCGATGCCAATAATATGCCTATTTTATGTCAATTTATATCAGCTAAATATCGCGGAACTGCTTACGGTATCATGAATATGACCGGTGTATTTGCAGGCGCAGCCGTAACAGAACAATTAGGTAAATGGACTGACGGAGGAAATTTAGGTATGGGCTTTGCCTTACTCAGTATCGTCGTCCTTGTAGCGTTACTTTTACAAGTCTATTTTCTCCGTCCCACGACAGACAATATGGAATAAATCATACATAAAAATATAATTGCTATGGAAAAAATTACAGGTCTTATAGATGCTCCGTTTACTCCATTCTATGAAAATGGAGAGGTAAACTACGAACCGATCGATGTATATGCAAAAATGCTCAAAAAAAACGGATTACAAGGAGTATTTATCAACGGTTCTTCCGGAGAAGGCTATATGCTGACGGAAGATGAACGAATGAAACTGGCCGAACATTGGATGGCTGCAGCTCCGGACGGGTTTAAGGTCATAGTTCATGTAGGTAGCTGTTGCGTAAAATCGAGTCGCATTTTAGCTGAACACGCGCAGAAAATAGGTGCATGGGGTATCGGAGCAATGGCTCCTCCTTTCCCTAAAATCGGACGCGTCGAAGAATTGGTGAAATATATCGAAGAGATTGCAATAGGAGCTCCGAAATTGCCATTCTATTATTATCATATTCCGGCTTTTAACGGGGCATTTCTGCCTATGGTAAAATTATTGGAAACTGTCGATGGACGTATTCCTAATTTTGCAGGTATTAAATATACATTTGAAAGTATGTATGAATACAATCAATGCCGGCTTTACAAAGGAGGGAAATATGACATGCTACACGGACAAGATGAGACGATATTGCCTTGCCTGGCTATGGGAGGTGCACGTGGAGGTATCGGTGGAACAACCAATTATAACGGTCGTGAGCTGGTTGGAATCATTGATGCTTGGGAAAAAGGAGATATCGAATTGGCTCGTGAACGCCAGAATTTCTCTCAAGAAGTGATAAATGTTATATGCCGCTATCGGGGCAATATCGTAGGGGGAAAACGCATTATGAAACTTATCGGTCTGGATTTAGGCAAAAACCGAACACCTTTTCAAAATATGACTGAAGAAGAAGAAATTCAAATGAAAGCTGAACTTGAAGCTATCAACTTTTTTGATCGCTGCAACAAATTTTAGACAAAGATGGATATAACAAAATATTTAGATACATGGGCTGCTGCTTATCGAAATGATCTCATAGAGAACATAATGCCCTTTTGGATGAAATTCGGTCTCGACCGTAAACATGGCGGAATATACACCTGCCTCGACCGAGACGGTAAATTAATGGACTCCACAAAATCGGTATGGTTTCAAGGACGTTTCGGTTTTATCGCATCTTATGCCTACAATCACATAGAAAAAAAACAAGAATGGTTAGCTGCGTCCAAAAGTTGTATCGATTTCATAGAGACACATTGTACCGATACTGACGGACATCTGTTTTTCGAAGTAACAGAAGAGGGATTACCTTTGCGGAAAAGACGCTATGTTTTTTCCGAATGCTTTGCCGCTATCGCCATGTCGGAATATGCCATAGCTTCCGGAGATAAAAGCTACGCAACAAAGGCATTAGAGATGTTCAAGAGGATTCTCAGGTTTCTCTCTACACCCGGTTTTTTAGAACCGAAGTATTTACCGACACTGCAATCTCGCGGACATTCGATCACGATGATCCTTATCAATACGGCATCCCGAATACGGGAAGCAATTGAAGATCCTGTACTCGACCGACAGATAAATGAATCTCTGACCTCCATTCGTCGATACTTCATGCATCCCGAATTTAAAGCTTTGCTCGAAATGGTCGGTCCTGACGGAGAACTCATAGATACTTGTAACGGCCGCACCATTAATCCGGGACATTGCATTGAAACCTCATGGTTTATCATGGAAGAAGCCCGACACAGAAATTGGGATAAAGATTTAGTACAACTGGCTCTCCAAATTCTCGATTGGTCTTGGGAATGGGGTTGGGATAAAGAATACGGAGGCATTATCAACTTCCGCGACTGCAAAAATTTTCCACCTCAAGACTATTCTCAAGATATGAAATTCTGGTGGCCGCAAACAGAAGCTATCATCGCTACACTATATGCTTATCGAGCTACGCATGACGATAAATATCTTGTTATGCATAAACAGATCAGCGATTGGACTTATTCTCATTTTCCGGATAAAGAATTCGGTGAGTGGTACGGCTATCTGCATCGTGATGGAACAGTAGCCCAACCTGCCAAAGGAAATTTATTCAAAGGACCGTTTCACATTCCGAGAATGATGATATGCAGTTACATGCTTTGCAAAGAAATGACTTGAATATAAAGCAAGACTCATTTATAAGACAATAAATAAATGATAAAAAAAATCGCATCTTTTATATATATTTTTTTATTCTTTCTGCCAAGTTTTGCTGGAGGAAAGCTATATCTATGTACGAACATACATTCAATAGAAAAAGCTTTTAAATCCCCAAAAACCGATTACAAAGTCGTACATGATTCAGAATGCTATATACCTGCATCTTTTTTCCGAACAGGAACTCCGAAATTTCCGGTTAAACTCGACCGCATTTGTCAGATAAAAGGATTTCCTAAAAAAGAAAAAGATTTTACAAAAGGTATTTCCGCCTGTTTTGCCGGTATCTTCAACGGACATAGTACACTGATGATAGGAGGAGGATGCAATTTCCCCGATATTCCGGCGGCAGACGGAGGAAATAAAAAATATTACCGAAGTATATATGCCGCCGAAGTTACCGGAGACTCGCTTTTCACATGGGAAAAAATCGGGGAATTTCCACAAGATGTTGCCTATGGCGTTACCATATCTACTCCCGACGGTATTCTCTGCATCGGGGGCATGAATGCACAAGAAAGTCTGACTCAAGTATATAGAGTTACATTAAAAAATAAAAATGCAAAGGCTGCATTGGAAACATTGCCGGCTCTACCTTGTGCTTTAGACAACATGACAGGTTCTTTGCTCGGTAACATAGTATATATAGCCGGAGGTAATAAAAACGGTATTCCTTGCAACGATTTTTATTGTTTGGATTTAAACGATCTCACAAAGGGCTGGCATAAACTTCCGAGTTTCCCGGGATCTCCACGCATACAAGCCGTCAGTGCAGCACAAGTCAACCCACACGGAGAACAAATATTCTGTTTATGGGGAGGCTTCTCTACTTCTGACGGAAACCGACAGGCAACTTTATCGACAGACGGCTATACTTATTCTCCGAGTACAAAAAAATGGACTCCATTACCCGATCCTACAAACAACGAAGGGGATACAGTTTCTTTAGGAGGCGGCAGCATCGTTGCCTTATCCGACAGTTTGATATTATGTACAGGAGGAGTAAATAAAGACATATTTTTACAAGCCCTTAAACACACTACACCCGACTACCTGTTACATCCCATAGAGTGGTATCGTTTCAATAATCGTTTACTGGTATATAACTCTCGTCAAAAAAGATGGAAAGAAATCGCAAAAGTACCTGAAACCGCCAGAGCCGGAGCATCTCTCATTTTCGACGGCTACGGTTATTTACTTATCAACGGGGAATTAAAACCCGGCATTCGTACTCCGGATATAACAAGAATTCTGCTAAAAACAGAAACAAATCCAAAACCAATAAACCCAATTATCTCTAATCAAAATGAATATTAAAAATAAAGGAACTGATCTTTTAGTATCTTCATTCGGAGATGTAGTAAAGAAAAAATATGATCTGGTCATATTGCCATGGGGTGCTACCGAACCGCATAATTTACATTTACCTTATTTGACCGATTGCATTTTATCGCACAGTATTGCTGTTGATGCTGCAAAAATAGCAAAAGATCATTTCGGAGTAAACTGTATGGTTATGCCTCCGATTACTTTAGGTGCTCAAAACCCGGGTCAACGAGAATTAAGTTTCTGCATACATGCCCGTTATGAAACTCAAAAAGCAATTCTGACAGATATTGTTTCGTCTCTCCATATACAAAGAATCAATAAGTTAGTCATCATTAACGGTCATGGTGGAAATTGTTTTAAAAATATGATTCGAGACCTGTCGATAGATTATCCGGATTTTCTAATTGCCACAAGCGAATGGTACACAGTACTCCCGGCAAAAAAATATTTCGACACTCCGGGAGATCATGCAGATGAAGTAGAAACTTCGGTCATGATGCATTATTATCCAGAATTAGTCAATCTCAAAAACGCCGGTGAAGGAAAATATAAATCATTCGCTTTAGAATCTCTAAAAGAAAAAGTTGCTTGGATACCTCGCAACTGGCAAAAGGTATCTGAAGATACCGGTATCGGCAATCCGGCTCTTGCCACAGCAGAAAAAGGGAAATGCTTTGCCAATGCCATAGCCGATAAATATGCACTGCTATTTGCTGAACTCAGCCGAATAGATAGAACAGGTCTTTATGAAAAAGAAAGTGAAGAATAATAACCAATAGATCTACACACATAATCCTGACAAAACAAAATCCAGTGTTTTTCTAACCGTCATAAATTATCAACTAACACACAACGAAACTACTATTCCTAAAAAAATAAGAGTATAATTTTTTGCATTTATCTTTATCAATGCCGACCTATTCTGATAAAAAGTAAGATTATAAATAAATAACCAAAAGAAAATATTTCATAAAACAAAGAACAAGCAAAAAAGGAATTTTGTTAAACAGATAACCATTCGCTTGCAATTTAAGCATATCAATTAAAAAAAATGTATAGTATCTCAAAATCATTTTATCCTTAAAGAATTGTTCTAAAAAAATCTGTACATTTGAATGATTATTCTTTTTGACTGAAACTATATATGAAAAGATTCTTGCTCATATTCGCCGTACTTCTGACATTTTCATCCGTTTCTTTTTCCCAAACAGTCGGATTAGTACTTAGCGGAGGCGGTGCGAAAGGAATCGCTCATATCGGAATTATCCAAGCTCTTGAAGAGAATAACGTTCCTATCGACTACATTGCAGGAACTTCAATGGGCGCAATCGTAGGAGCTTTATATGCAATGGGATATACTCCTGCTGAAATGATCGAACTGATAAAGTCCGATGACTTTGCATCTTGGTCAACAGGAAAAATGGAAGAAAAATATATCTACTATTTTAAAAAGCCTGATCAAACTCCCGAATTTGCCTCTTTTAAAATAGGATTGAAAGATTCCAGCAAAATAACACCGCATTTTTTGCCTAAAAGTTTAATAAATCCCCTCCCGATGAATTTGGCTTTCATGCGTATCTTTGCACCTTATACAGCACAATCAGGAGGAAATTTCAACAATTTGTTCGTACCGTTCCGGGCTGTAGCTTCAGATGTTTACCACAAACGTCCGGTTATATTCGAAAAAGGAGATTTAGGTGATGCCGTACGCGCCTCTATGAGTTTCCCATTCGTATTTAAACCTATCGAAATAGATAGCGTATTGTTATATGATGGAGGTATCTATAATAATTTTCCCATAGATGTCATGAAAGAAGACTTCAACCCGGATATTATTATCGGAAGCAACGTTTCTTCAAATCCTGAAAAACCTAAGGAAGATAATCTCATGGCACAAATCGAAAATATGGTCATGCAAAAGACAGATTATAAGATTAAAGAAGAAGACGGTATTCTAATCGATTTCAATTTAAAAGAGTATAATCTCCTCGATTTCCCGAAAGCAGACCAGATTTTCAAAATCGGATATGATAAAGCCGTATCGATGATGGATTCTATAAAATCAAGAATACCCAGAGAACTGCCATCTGAAACACGGAAACTCCAAAGAATGGTATTCAAAAGCAAAACTCCGGAACTTTTATTCGAAGATATATCTATTAAAGGAGGCAATCACTCTCAACAAAATTATATTCGTAAACAGTTTCAATTAGACGAAAATAAACTTCTCGATCAAGAAGATGTCAAACAATCTTACTACAAACTACTTTCCGATTCGAAAATCTCCGATCTTATTCCGCATGCTGTATATGATGAAGAATCCGGGAACTTCAAACTTTTATTGAATGCAAAGCTCGAGGATAATATAGCCATAGGATTAGGAGGATATATCTCTTCAGGAAATACCAATCAGATCTATTTAGGAGCAAAATACAGAACTTTAAGCCTCTATTCTTTGGATTTCGACTTAAACGGACAATTCGGAAGGTCGTATAATACAGGATTGGCCTCCGCTCGTTTCGAACTGCCGGGTACAATACCTATGTACCTGAAATTTATCGGAGTAGTATCCAAAAAGAAATATTACGAAAGTGAAAAACTTTTTCAAATCGAAGAATCTCCGACATTTATCACTCAAAGCGAAAATTACGTAAAACTCCGTATGGGTCTTCCGTTCCTTACAAACGCAAAAACCGAAGTAACGTTAGGATACGGATATTTATATGACAAATATTACCAATCAAATACGGTTGACTATTCACAAACTCAAGCAGATAGAAGCTCTTACCGGTTAGCAATGGGATCACTACGCTTTGAAAAAAATACTCTGAACAGTTTTATGTTTCCGGTAACAGGAAATCGAATTTCCGTAATCGGGGAGGCTGTTTACGGACGAGAAATGTTCAGGCCCTCCGACCCCAATCTACATACTGAAAAAGCCACTCATTCATGGCTGCAACTTTCTGGAATTTATGATCAATATTTCAATACCGCTCCCAAATTCACGCTTGGAGTACGCAGTGAAATAGTCGTTTCCAGCAAGAACTTTTTCAGTAATTATACTGCTACTATCATTCAAGCTCCGGCATTTACACCTACCCCGCACAGCAAAACGGTCTTTAATGAGGCTTTTAGAGCAAACCAATATATTGCTGCCGGGATTCTTCCTATTTGGAAAATCATCAGCAATCTACAGTTACGTACAGAGCTATATGGATTTGTACCCTTTTTTGAAATTAAACAAGGTAAAAACAACCAGCCCTACTACGGACGCTTCATGAACTCTTTTAAATATATGGGAGAAATTGCTTTAGTGTACGATCTGCCTTTTGCCTCAATCAGCATTTATACTAATCATTATAGCTACCCCAAAAAGAACTGGAATTTCGGTATCGGGTTAGGACTACTATTATATAATCCTAAATTCTTAGAATAAGAAATTGTTTAAATTTAGCCCGGACATTTCAAGCGTTATCCTCTCTTGATTTGCATAATCTATTCTCTGCAGAAAAAAGATTCCGATTTATTATTTGCAAAACAAAAATTATTTATATCTTTGCATTCGAAAAATGGCTCCGTGGCTCAACTGAATAGAGCATCTGACTACGGATCAGAAGGTTACAGGTTTGAATCCTGTCGGAGTCACGAAAATCCTTTAAGCAAAATTGCTTAAAGGATTTTTCATTTAAATCTATTTTGTCTTGTAAAAATTATTGTATTTTAGAAGCATCCCGCAACTTACCCAAACAAATGTCTATATCAAACGACACTATATATTATAATAAACTAAGGACATTAGCAACAATTGCCGTAGTTACCATACATGCATCAAGCACATTATTTTACCATAGACCTATAGGAAGCGAGTCATGGTGGATCGCCACATTTTTCGACACAATAGCAAGATTCGGAGTTCCGATATTTTTAATGATTTCAGGAGCTTTACTACTGCCTAAAAAAGAGGATATGAAAAGCTTTTACTCAAAGAGGTTGCACCGCATACTCATTCCTTTTTTATTATGGCTGACAATATACTATTTCTATAATCTCCCCGTAAACATATCTCTATCCGAAAAATTTCATCGGTTATTGAATGGAATATGTTCCGGAAGCAGTTATCACCTCTGGTATATTTACATGCTTGTCGGAATATATCTGGCTATTCCTTTAGTACGTATATGGATACAGAATATATCTACCAAAAGTATTCGAACTATTTTGTTGTTCTGGGGAATATTGCTTCTACTAAGGTTGACCGATGAAACCGGTAAATTGGTAAAAAGTCTCAATATCGAATTTTTTTACTACTTAGGATATCCTATTGCCGGTTATTATTTATCGGTACTTAAATTTCATAAATCTCATCAAATAATACGCAGATTTTCAATTACTGCTATTATCATCGGAATGCTTTTAACTCTATCCGGGACTTACCTCCTCTCCACATATAAAGGAAAAACCGACGAGCTATTTTTCAATTGCCTCTCTCCGACTGTTGTGCTCATGTCTTTCGGAATTTTTCTATTATTCAAACATATCGAATTCAAAAAAGAAAAAATTCCCGGAAAATGGATATGCACTTACAGTTACGGAATTTATTTATGCCATGTATATGTATTAGAACAATTAAAATCTGTATATTGGATTAAATATACCTATTATATACATCCGGCAATAGGCATTCCGACATTAGTAATTTCTTGTCTGTTTCTATCTCTTTTATTGATAATGACAATTCACAAAATACCCAGAATCGGAAAATATATTTCGGGATAAAACAAAAGAGGTCAGATAAACCTGACCTCTTATTTAATTTAGAGAAGGGTGAAAGATGGGGCTCGAACCCACGACCCTTGGAACCACA
>NZ_CANUAR010000025.1:0-65471 GCF_947855755.1 uncultured Coprobacter sp. | reverse complement strand
CCTATTTACTAACTAAATAATAAATGATCTATGAAAATTACTGATCTGAAATTTTTAGCTATCGCCTTATTAGCAGTAACATTTTCATTTACACTGAACAGTTGTTCAGATGACGATGACGACAAAAAAGGAGAAGAAGTAAATTACACTCTGTCTTTAGCATCTGAAGACGATGCTTTATTAGAACTTCCTACCGACCAATTGGTCGACACGGTCGTTCACATTACGACAAACGCTCCTGCAGAATTAATCAAAGTAGAAGCTGTCGAAAATAACGGTTCTTGGTGTACTGCCAAAGTATTGAATAATACGACTATTTCGGTAAAGGCGGGTATTCATACCGAAAGCAACGACAGAACGGCGACATTCAAAATTACCGTACCCGGTGCAGAACCTGTTGAATTTACAATAACCCAATTAGGAACTGATACTCAAAACACTATTACACTCTCAGGTGTACCTATGGTAAACGATATATACTCTTATACCGCACCTTATAAAGACGGTGCTCCGTTCAGTTTTATCATTAAGACAAATGCCGCACGCTGGAACATAGAAATTGAAGATTATAATGATTGGGATGATAGTTACATTCCTTGGTACAGTATCAATAAAACAAGCGGACGCAGTGGAGAAACGGTTGAAATTCAATTTACTCAAGCGAATGAAACCGGTATGATGAGAAATATAATGTTAAATATCAGTGCCGGAACAGCAGAACCGGTAAGTATTTCTATCATGCAAAATCCCAAGCCTGCAACAGAAATTACGGTTTGGGACGCAGATTGGGAAACAACAATCGCAAACAATACATTATTGAGTTTCAATGCTAGCGATATCAGCACAAGCAGAGTTGAATACGGTATCGAAGCAAACGGAAGCATCGATGTAGCAATTTGTACTGCCGGAACATCAAATCCTATAACAGAAGAAGAATCTTGGTTAAATGCAAGTTACGGAATATACGGGAATGTTGTTATATCTCCCAAATCTGCTAATACCACAGGTACAGATCGCAAATTAGATGTTGTATTAAAAGGCGGTGATGTAGAACTTTTCCGCATCCCGGTAGTTCAGAAAGCCAACTAATATTTTTCCCTATTATAAAAAAGCGTTCGTTTATTGTAAACGAACGCTTTTTTATAATACCAAGTCTATATCAGCTTAAATAAATCAGGAACAAAACGGGAATCAAAATCCCTATTATAAATTCGATTCCTCCCCGACCGATAATTCCCTTATTTCCTTTATTCATAAACAATCCGGTAATCGTTATAATAATCAGAGACACGGCAAACACATCGGAGAACCATGTCCACCAACGCATCGGATTATAATGTAAACGATTGAAAGCACTCAATATCGGACGTTTTTTTACCGATTCATATAAAGCTTTACCGGTATTCATATCGACTTCTAAAGAAGAACCTCCTTTCAAAAAGACTTTCATCTGCTGATCTCCGAAATAATAGTGTTTCATATAAGCATTCTCTTCACCGATTTGCTTAAGTAAAACCAAAGTCTCTTCTTTCGACACTTTTTCCTGTTTCGGAAAATCGCCTTTCAATATAACTTCAGAACGAGAAATCCGATAATCCGAATTAAAATCACGTTTATGGTTCAATGCAATACCCGAAACCGCATAAACAATTATTATCCCGGCAAAAATAAAGGAAAGATCCCGATGAATGATCCGAAACCATTTGCGCATCTTAGCAGAAAAATTATTGGACGGCATATTCTGAAGCAACGATATGATATTGACTATAATAATTCTTGTTTTCTTTTTCGGTACGTTCTGCTATTGCTGCCCGAATTTCAGCAATTTGCTGTTTCAACATTGCTACAGCTTCAGGATTACCTTGCGGAGTCTTCAAACTTTCATCTAAACGGTGTTCCCAGTCAGAAAGAAAAGCTTCATCCACTCGTTGTTCATTAATAACGACCTTTACACGAACATTATTATTTCTCAGGTCGTTGCTGAACGAACCGATCTGAGACCCGGCCTCGACATTGACAATCTGAGTCGTATCGCTTCCCATCAAAGTAATATGAGAACCTCCATGTCCGCAAACATCGATACAAAAACCTTCCAGTTCTACTGTGTCACCGATCAAAGAATCTTGCAAAAACAACAGACTATCTACCTGATATACTTCGTCTGCCAATTGATCAGAAGATGTCGTTTTGGGCTGACACGCTACGATAAAAGAGAGTACCAATAATGATACACATAAATTTACTACTTTCATTTTATTTTTTATTTATCAGAATGAGTTTTGATTTATTTCTGCATAATAAATATTTATACACTACAAATATACTACTTACTTAATTAATTTCAATATAAAATATCGGCAATCATATTTTTCCAAACATCAAATCCGAAAAATAAAAAACTCGATAAAACGATTTTCAGTAATTTATTTAGGAAAAATTCCGTATATTCTTTCACTCAAATTAAAGTTTTTCTTATTTTTGCCAATAATTATTTCATATTATTGCAAATTACATCATAAAAACATACAATATAATAGTGAGTTATGAAAAATAACAAGACCGTTGGCTATAAAATACAAACGATTCGGGAAAATAAAAATATGAGCCGTAAAGAGGTAGCCGATCAAGCCGGATTAAGCGAAGAACAGGTTGCCCGAATAGAAGACAATATCGACTTACCGGCACTTGCCCCGTTGCTAAAAATAGCCCGGGCTATGGGAGTACGGTTAGGAACATTCCTTGATGATCAGGAAGAGCTTGGTCCTGTAATATGTCGAAATATGCAAGAGGAAAAAAGCATCAGTTTCTCAACAAATACTCCGAATGCATCCAGACACATGGAATATTATTCTTTGTCAAAATCGAAATCGAACCGCCACATGGAGCCTTTTTTTATAAACATAGCTCCAGCCCCGACAAACGAATATGAAATGTCTTCACATGAAGGAGAGGAATTCATCATGGTTACAGATGGAGAAATAGAAATCAATTACGGTAACGAAACATACGTTCTGAAAAAAGGTGATAGCATTTATTACGACTCTATCGTGCCTCATCACGTACATGCTTATAATAACCAAACAGCCAGTATTCTCGCTGTAGTTTATGTTCCTGCCTAAAAACCGCTAAAATTTCAGACTATGCAATTATTTGAAAAAACATTAGGAGATTTTCTCGAATATTGGGTAGAAAAAACACCTGATAAAGAATTTATCGTTTACTCGGACCGAGATTTGCGTTTTACTTACTCGGAATTCAACAAACGTGTAAATAATCTTGCCAAAGGGATGATGGCTATAGGAGTTGAAAAAGACTCTAAAGTCGGTATTTGGGCAACGAACGTACCCGATTGGCTCACATTTCTGTTTGCATCTGCCAAAATCGGAGCAATTCTGGTTACTGTAAATACGAACTACAAACAACATGAGCTGGAATATCTGGTAGAAAATGCCGATATTCACACATTATGCATTTCCAATGGTACATTCGACAGCGATTACATCGACATGACTTATACAATGCTCCCCGAATTGAAAACCTCACAACGGGGACATTTGAAAAGTAATAAGTTCCCCTATATGCGCAATGTCGTTTATATCGGACAGGAGAAACATCGGGGCATGTACAATACAGCAGAACTTCTTTTATTGGGAAATACCATAACCGATGAAAAATTGGAAGCCCAAAAACAGAAATTCAACTGTTATGATGTAGTAAATATGCAATATACTTCGGGGACTACAGGTTTCCCCAAAGGAGTAATGCTTACTCACCACAATATCACGAACAACGGATATTGTATAGGACAATGCATGAAATTTACTGAAAACGACCGGGTATGCCTTCCCGTACCTCTTTTCCACTGTTTCGGCATCGTACTAGGTATTATGGCCATCGTCACCAACGGGGGGTGTGCCGTAATGCTTGAACGATTCGATCCGCTTATAGTACTGGCCTCGGTTCATAAAGAACGATGCACTGCGCTATACGGTGTCCCGACAATGTTTATTGCCGAGTTGAATCACCCGATGTTCAGCATGTTCGACCTTTCATCTCTGCGCACGGGAATTATGGCAGGATCTCTGTGTCCCGAATGGCTTATGCGGGAAGTAATGGACAAAATGTATATGAAAGAAATCACAAGTGTTTACGGACTGACAGAAACATCGCCGGGCATGACTCAAAGTAAGGTCGATGATCCGGTCGAAGTCAGAGCATCGACAGTAGGAAGCGATCTTCCCGGAGTAGAAGTGCGTGTAATAGATCCGGAAACCCTTGAAGAATGCCCGGTAGGAGTACAAGGGGAAATGTGTTGTCGAGGATACAATATCATGAAAGGATATTACAAAATGCCGGAGGCCACAGCTGCCATTATCGATAAAAACGGATTCCTGCATTCCGGAGATCTGGGAATAAAAACACCGGAAGGTAATTATAAAATTACCGGACGCATCAAAGATATGATTATTCGAGGCGGGGAGAATATATATCCACGCGAAATTGAAGAATTCTTGTATCAGATCCCACAGATCAAAGACGTACAAGTTGCTGCCGTACCCTCAAAGAAATACGGAGAAGAAGTCGGAGCGTTCATTATACTGAAAGAGGGCGAAAGCCTGCATGACTGCGATGTAAAAGACTTCTGTAAAGGGAAAATTTCACGACATAAAATACCTAAATATATCTTCTTTATAGATCAATTCCCATTAACAGGTAGCGGAAAAATACAAAAATATAAATTAAAAGATTTGGGACTCGAACTATTAAAGAAACAAGGTATTACTCCCGACTGAAAAAGCTTTTCCATCTACCTATAATTTGATGATATCCTTTTGTCTGCCTATTCTTAACAGAAGAACAGACAAAAGGATTTTTCAAATATGATAGGGACAGCTTGTTAAATTTACTCTCATCAACTTTGAGAATTTCTTTACTAGAAATTTAGACGACAGACTCTTTTTCTTATATCCATAACTATAACGTAATAGAGACTCCTGAACCTGCATATTTACCTTGAGGACAGCCAACAGTAAAACGAGTACGGTTTTCCTTTGGGATATAAACTCCGCCTGAATACTTTCCGGAAATTTCAAAAACTATTGCTTTTAATTGCTGCGTAGGATCGGACATCGTTATTTTCCAACCATCTTTATAAGGCCGGAGTATAAATAATGCCGGAGTTACTGCAATAAAATCGCAATAAGCATCGAGATGAAGCAAACCCGGTTTATAAAATATAGCTGATATGAGATTATTGTTTTTTTGTTTTACAGCTTGGCACTCTTCGGTCCGGCTTAAAATATCCACTGACGAAAATGCTTTCCGACTACTTTTATCGGAAGGTGTTACCATGTAAGCATAACATCCCTGATGATTATCTAAAACACAAGTAAATATTTTTGCAGATTGTCCGGACATGCCGTAAAATGCAGCTATTTCATGCCAATTACCAAAACTCTTTTTTACAAAAATACGTCCTTTTTGTCCTGGAAGAATACAATAATCCCAGCCACCATGACTAACCCGACAGCTACTTTCTGGAGGCAACTCAAAAATATCATTTTTCAGAACAGATGTTTTCCCTTCAAAGTTTATGGTACAATTACCGGCATAATATGTTTGGTTTATCGTTGTCTGTAAAGAATCACCTTTGGAGCTACTTAAACCATTTCCCAAACATACAAATAAATCTCCGAACAAAAAATACCCCTTTTTCCCCGTTACTCCGTCACGATCGAGAGAAAAAGCGGCAATACCGTTTTCTCCATCAGCTATCACGCCGGAAAACGCATTCCCATTACGATACCCTTTCCATCCTAATAAAGGTAAATTCCCATAATTTACAGGTACGGTTATACCGGGCAAGAGACGCCAATCCCAAACCGGAAATATATTCTCATATTCTTTCCCATCTCGCATTAAAGTCGTCACACCGTCTCCTAAATAATATCCTTTCAGATTCTCTTTATTACCTGTCTCCGTAGCAATGACACGAGGAGAAGAAAATCTCACGGAGATATAAGCTTTTTGAGTTTTACTAACCAGCATGTCCGACCGATAAAAAGCATAAGTTCCGAAAGAATCACAATTCTGGGATTCAGCAAGAATAGAACTGTACGATTTTTTATATTGACAAGCCCGCTCACGATCGACATGAGAAATATCGGACAAAGCCTGTACCAATGCCAAGGCCTTTCCTCTTTGAACATTCTTAAATAGCTGACGACCGCAAGCGCTAAAATCCATTCTACCATTCCATATAACACGCTCCAACCCTTTTAACAGGTAATCTCCCAATATTCCAATCTGTTTCTCAGTAAAAGAAAATTTTGTATCCCGAAAAATACAGGCCCAGTACGTCATACTCAAAGCATAAGCAAGGCCATAATTACCAAATTGTAACTGAGGGCCATGCAAATGATATGAATAATCGGGTTGTATCCCATCTCCCATCGTTAGATATATTTCCGAAACTATTACATCTCGAGCCAACTCCAATTCGGTTTTATCTTCCTCAAATAACGCTTTATAGACAACATTTCCTGCTAACCAAACTTTATTTTGTCCGGTCTTGCCTATATGAGAACGGCACAACTGTTCAAGTGCCTTACTTCTTAAATCCTCGGACAAATAATCTTCCATCATCAACAATGCAGGTCCGAGCATTTTATTAATTCCGATATCGGTAAACCACCAATTTGTAGAAGTATTTTCGTAATTACACCAATAACCCAATCCCGATAAAAATGCTTTTAGTACCTTATCTTGATGGTACTGACCAGATTTCACTGCACAATAGCTTTTCGCCAAATGAAAAAGACGAGCTACATGAAAAGACGGAAGCCAAAGACTTGCACTTCGGTCTTCATAATTTATATCCGGCCAACTTCCATCCGGTAACTGCGAAACAACCCAATGTTCTACTGTATCATAAGGTAAAAGAATATTCAGATACAATTCCTTAACAGACTGATCAATATATGAACCGTTATCTGTCAAACGAATAATCTCAGATACTATTTTTTCATCTTCATATAATGAACTCGTATGCCATTCTATCAGATTCTTCTTACAAATTTGTATATCTTCAGCATACGCCATATTGAAGAGAAAAAAGAAAAAAATAGACAATATTTTATAAGGGCAACCTCCCATTTATATCAATTTTCAAAAGTTCTCATAATACAATTTTATAAACTCGATTTTCTATGCCAGATTACCGTATATTCTGTCCTTCCTCTTTTAAGCGTTTCCGCAATAAAGTTACATCAACTTCATGCACATCCGGTTTTACGGAACGGGCAGCCAAAGCCCCAGCTAATCCGGCAGCTTCACCAGTCACCAAACAAGCCGGCATAACCCGCAAACTGCCAAAAGCATATTCATCTGTAGATATACAACGACCTGCTACCAAAACATTTTTCAATTTCTTAGGAGTAAGGCAACGATACGGAATCCCGTGAGATTCCCCTTTGGAATAACGAGGATAACGCTTTTTCTTGTTCTTTTTATGAACATCGATATAATAACAATTCCGTCCTATTTCATCATCAAAAGATCTTCGTGCCAGCCAATCATCTATCGTAAATAGATAATCACCCACAATACGACGGCTTTCTCTCAATCCCAATAACGATCCCGTCGCCGAAAGATAAGAATCACCGAAAATTTCCGGAGCAAACTCATGTAAACCTTCATCCATTTGTTTCACTAACTGCCGTCCCCGCATCATTGCGTCCGAAAGATCCAGAGGGTCGGTACTATTCACCTGTATATGCCCTGCATTAAACATCAAAAAGGAGGGAGCTGACATCTTTACATTAAAATGCGAATCAGGAATCAAAGGATATTTACCCGAAGCCAAAATCTTATGAATGGGACTTTGCGGTTTAGCACCCTCTATCGTATAACGAGCTTTATTATAATTTTGCTGATTCACATTCGCCATAGAAAAACAGAGTGTTGCAGACTGTACTTTTTCCGACTCATCTCCATGCAGAAAATCTGCTCCAGCCCAAGCTGCCATATCTCCATCTCCAGTACAATCAATATATACTTTTGCCTTATATGCTGTCAATCCGGCTTTATTCGACACGATAATCGAATCTATCATTTCATCATTTTTCATTTCCACAGCAGATAACTGGGTAAATAACAATACAGAAGCTCCCGAACTCAAAACCATTTCATCATATACCCTTTTCAACTGCTCAGTATTTATCGGTAACCAGTTATAATTGTTTTCCGGGACGTGAGGTACACCTTTTTTAGCAGCCCTCATCACCTTTTCAGCCAATCCGTTATAAATTATTTTTTCACCATCTGTAAAAGGACACCAAGCATTCATCAATCCGGCAGTACCCATGCCTCCCAGCATTCCCGTAGATTCAATTAAAAGCGTCTTCGCTCCTTCCCTTGCTGCGGCAATAGCAGCAGTACATCCAGAAGGTCCTCCTCCGACAACAATTACATCCCAACCCTCTGATATCGGGACAGAACATTTTTTTAAAGACATTTTTTTTCTATCCTCTGAATTAACGGGCAACGCAGCAGAAACAGATGCAATTCCCGATACGGCAACACCCATTATACCCAATTGTTTCACAAAATTCCGACGTGATATTCTATTTTCTTCCATATTTTTCTTTACATTAAATTATTCAACATTCCAATTATCTGTACGGAATGAAGGAACAGGAATCCCCTCCGTACTATATAATTCTCCCTTAATCCAACTTTTAAATCCATAACGCACTGCAACCGGATTCTTTACTTGATCGTTCCAAACTACAATACCCTTTTCTTTGCCAATTACAGCTTTTGCAGGATAAAATACCCTATCCTCTCCAGCGACCTCAAAAAGCGTAATCGGTTTATTATACGATGTCAGTCCGTTCGGAGCATTTTTAAACTGAAGTAGCATTTTACCATCCTTTACAACATAAGAATCCAGCTCCGGGAAATCACAGGCTATAGCACGTTTCCCGTATGTCCGATTCATCGCCCAATAGACCAACCTTTTTGCTACAATAGATTTATTTGACGGATGAATGCACTTTTCGATTCCGGCATCTGTAATGACAACCATACCGCTATACGGAATATTCTTATATGCTTTCAACTGCGCCTCTCGTAGCAATGCACCATTCCCATTCGGATAATCATACGGAGCAACCTGAACATAATAAAAAGGTAAAGTATCGTTATTCCATGATTTACGCCAATCTTTTACCATTTCAGGAAGTAATCTTCTATACAAATTCGGATCTTCCACGTTCGATTCACCCTGATACCACAGAAAACCCCGTATCCCAAAACCGGCAATCGGAGCAACCATTCCATTATATAAAGAAGAGGGTGCTCTACGATGCACTTTAAAATTACGGAAATCATCCGGGACAGAAATATTCATCGATTCTAAGCTCTCCCTACTCATCCACGGCTGTATTGCTGAACCGCCCCAAGAAGTTTCAATCATTCCTACCGGAACTTTAAGTTGTTTTTGTAAAGTTTTTGCAAACAAATAACCGACAAGACTAAAATACCTGATCGATACGGAAGATGCCGTTTTCCATTGCCCTCTACAGGTATCTTGAGTAACCAACTGTGCATTACGAGCTATACGTATTAGCCTAATTTGTTCATTTTCAGCATCCATAAGAATATCATTTGCATGTAGAACAGGTTGGTTTAAACTTCCTCTGACCGTCATTTCCATATTCGACTGACCTCCACATAACCACACTTCACCCGAAAGAACATTCCGCACTTCTGCCTTACCGGATTTACTTTTACACCAAATAGAAAATGGTCCTCCGGCAGGAGGCGTCTTTATATATACTTTCCATTTACCCACCGAATCAGAAGTTACCCTACTCCACTGTTTACACCAAGATCCTCGTACCGCAACTTCGGTCATCGGATCTGCAAAACCCCAGACCGGCACATAGGAATCTCTCTGAATAACCATATTATCAGAAAACAGAGATGCAAGTTTCAATTCTGCATGAACAACAGAGAAAGACAAAATGCCGGTTATACATAATAAAATAAATCGACTCATAGACTTCTTATTTTATAATAGTTTCCCTATCGGATAAATTTTTTACTGATAACCCTGTCCGATAAAATCAATGAAAGCAGATAACACCCTGAAGAGAAATACTTCGAAGGGAGATGATAATTTTCCATTCCGGAAACAAGAGACAGTTCCCGCTCGACAAATAATCTCCCATTCATATCCGTAACTCTGAACAAAGCTTTTTGTTCTTTAGGAGAATATACCGAAAGATTTATATCTCCTTTCTCAGAAACATACTTCAGGTCAAAAGAAACCGTATCGGTCTGTATCCGTTCGACAGATGAAAGTTCTTTTTTTTGAAAAACGGCATTCAACCCTTTCCCCGATAAATCTCTTACATTAAAACTCAAAACCAAAGGTTCATAAGAAAGAACAGTTACCCGCTCATCTTTTCTTATGATCGATCCGGCAGCCAAAGAAACCAACCGTATCATAATTTCATCGGTATTCAACATTGTCGGATCTGACACGGAAACCTCAATCTCGTTTTTTCCTTCACGTACAATAACCGAAGCCTTTTTATCACAATATAAAAAAGGAACACCATCTATAGCGACATATTGAGAAGTCGAATTGTTCCAAAAATTCGCGCCTATTATCCCCAATGTTTTTTCCATTACTGCTTGTACGGATGACGTATTGCTTAATATTTTTATATCAGGATCGGAACAGTAATTTTTTAACTGAGAAGTAGTACACGACGGGATCAGTACATAACTATAACGATTTTCATCCGAATCAGTATCATCCGAACAATTCCCATGCTCTTTCCATAAAGTCAAATAATAATCTTTCTGTACCGCCGTACTACCACCTTCATTTATATCTCTCCATGATCCTGTTTGTTGTTGCCGTATTGCTTTCAAATCCATAGATTCCGGGAAATAATAACCGACTTCCATTCCAGAATACTTTCCGGACAAATGCGCCCAAGTAACACCGGTCAAATTCAACGGAGCTGTATCCGATCCGAATAATGCATTTTGCTTTACACCGTCTACTGTAAAAACATTTCGGTTATCCGAAACCAATTTTCGCTGATCGATATAAGTACACACGTTCACCTGACTTTTATTTGTAATGCCGGCACCTAATGCGACCAGCTCATCATCAAACATAAACCATGATTTTTTAGCACTCACCACCGGATCTTTCGATTCATAGAACATGCCGGAACAACCATATTTTCCGGAAATACCGACTCCTCCTACCCATGATTTTTCAGACAAAGTTTTAGCCTTTGCCGTAGAATTTTCGGCCACAGTCGTTCCTGATATACGATACGGATTTACGGTTGCCCAAAAATTTCCCTCATAATGGTTCTGATCCGGAGTATATAAATAAACTGCACCATCGGCATTATGCCATCCTCTGATATTCTCACGATTGGTATTCTCATAATTATATATACGGGAAGAATACATGGATATTCCTACCGCATACGTCGGACGATGCTGCACTGCTCTGTCCATACAAGGAAATTGACGATAAACTTCGTAAACCTCCCGTATAGGAATATCGGTATTTTCTATCAACGCTTTTGTTTCTTTAATCGCTCGAATAGAATTCATGTACGCATAATAATCCGAAAAAGTTTTATCAGAAATCAACCAGTCTTTTACCAAAGAAGCAATCCTCAAAGAACTCTCTTCAGGAAGTAAATACCGCAACCGCATCAGAATCTGTACCAATGAACGTCCCCTTTTATGGTCTGTAGTAGCAGATCGGGCAATCTCCCGCCCTCTTACCATAGACATCATGCCTCCCCGAAATACAAGAGGCTCAAAAGCTCTCCATATCCATTCGGAAACCACATTTCTATTCTCTTCAGAAAAATCGATAGAAGAACCATGATATAATATCATCAAGTCGGTTAAAGTAGCTAACAACGATGTTCCGTAACCACCTGTGTACGGATGACGTTCGTGCTGTATAAACGAACCGTCTTCATAAAACCCGTCACCTTGAGTTACATAATCAAACAAAGGATTCAGACTATTACGAGCATAAATAACATCCGTTTCATTACCGGAAATAATGCCCCGTACAGCAATAACCGTCGCTATCCACGCCAGATTAGCACCTGTGTAATATCCTACATCCGGACAAAAATGAAATACCGGAAGCAAATACTTGTTCCGTAAATCGGGAGGCATATTATCATACATCAAAACAATGACATTATTCAACCTGAGAGGAGCTCCAATTTTATAATCCCACCAATTTTGTCCCGAATCATTGGTACTTTCGTTATACTGATTCATATACATCCATTCCAAAGCCGAAAGAATGTCCGATTTCAATTGCTCATTCCGATACAAGTCCGATCCGTCCAAATTATAAGCCAGAGCCATGCTCTGCAACCGATCATACGATTCAGTTATATCGGCAGAACTGCCATATGAAAGATCGTTCCATAACCGAGATCTGCCGGAATCTTTAATCATCGCATCCCACTGCTTTTTTCCGGCCGAAGTCAAACTGGTAATTTTATTTTTAATTTCTATTACTTCCGGATCATAGGGATACCCAGTCAACTCATTATACCAATTAAGACGTAAATCGTTTAAATCCAAAGCCAATATAGACAACGGTAAACAGAACGCAAATACTAAACAAAAACCTTTTTTTATCATGGTATTCATACTCATAGTAGTCTGATTTTAAGGTTCTACTTCAATTTCTACTTCTCTCACAACAGTTTGAGAACGGTCGGCATTGGCATTAGTTGCGACAAAAGTCACTCTATACTTACCCGGTTCTTTATAAATATACTTATACTCCGACAAGCGTTGCTCGGTCATGCCTTTCAACGGTGTAGGACGATCCGGACCTAAATCTATCTGCGATTGGCGAACTAAAGGTTTTGTTATCATCCAATTCTCACTTGCTTCCTGCGATGAAGTACCTGCCGGTCCAAGCAATGTTATAACCGATAAAATCGTCGAACGGCAAGCTCCCCCAATTCCGGCATCAACTAATGAAAACCCTGCTGATGACATATCAGCAATAACTTGTTCTCCGAATAAATTAGTCTTCGTCGATAACTGGAAATCCCGAACATACCATGTTCGACAAGCCCCGGCTATCGCCGTAGCCTGATTAACATAGCGTAATCCTATATATACAGGTTTACCTTCTTCCATAAATTCATTCATCTTTAAAGTTCCCGAATTGACATAAGTCCCGTTCGTATTACCCGTAGCTATCGTAAAACGATCGGTTATATCAGTCCATGTAGCAGCTTTCACATGTGATATATCCGAATAGTTTCCGTTAAAGTCTGATGAAATCAATATCGAAAAATGATTCTCCTGGACTCCATACTTAGTCGCTGTACTGAAAGACAGATTATAATCTCCACTCTCCAATATACGATGCTCTCGACAAGAATATTCGCTATATACTTCACCGGTAAATACAGAAATAATATCAGGATCTCCGGTAAACTCAAATACAGCCTGTTCGCCGGCCTTTATTTTAGGCGTAAGCAATGTAACCGTAAAATCTTCTACATCACCGCTCAATTCCATCTGAGGATCACAAGCAGTTACCCCAATCAGCCCCCAAAACAATGAACCGATATATACAGAGGCTCTAAATATCTCTTTTAGATTTATACTTATTTTTTCCATTACCATTGAGGATTTTGAGTCAACTTTTTATTTAAAATCATTTCTCGTGCCGGAATAGGGAACAAAAGATGCCTTTGTGATACATTCCGGAAAGCTAATACAAAAAATTGCCCGCTATATTCCATATCGATCAAATTTTCTATATTTTTCATATTTTCGACAAGCTTACCCCATCGGATAAGATCTTGTTTTCGCAATGCCTCAAAACATAGCTCCCGAGAACGTTCATTCATAATTTCCTCTTGGAAAGATGTCTCATTGAGTCCTGATAAATCACAGGATTCCGGTTGTGTCAGATCGGTTTTACCGTTTACATCCAATAACCCGAAAGCCCTGCGACGCACAAGATTTATAGCATTATAAGCCTCCTGAGTAGGGCCATGATTTACAGCATTATCAGCTTCAGCAAACATTAATAAGACATCGGAATAACGCAACAACGGAAAGTTTTGTGAAGTAGCATTATTCGCTCTCGGATAAACAGTCTCATATTCCCGACGCCATTTACCGCAATAACGTTTCCATGCATCAAAACCTACGGCTTCCGGACGCGGAATATGAGAGCCGTCCTTACCGTATGTATAAGGTGCGATTGCCCAATCTCTTCGCAAATCACCCGTATCATATAAACGGTAAAGATATGCTGTAGCACTTATATGCCCATAGGCCAACCCCATTTCCTCGCTCTCACTACGCAAACCCAGCCAAGCTCCGACACGCCCCGTCTCACGATAAGAATTTTGGGCATTACCCCAAAACTCCACTTCCCAAATACTCTCTTTTATGTCATATTTATCCTGTGCATAATTGATGAATACCTGACTATAATCCGGATGTAAACGATGACCTGATTCTGTATCGTCTATTACTTTTTTTGCCCACGAACGAGCTTCGGCATAACGACTTTCATCATTTAACGGATTACCGGCCATACGCAGACAAACCCGAGCTAAAATACCTCGTACCGCAGATTTCGTGACCCGACCGCCGAATCCTGCTTCCGTAGCCGACTGAACCAAATCTTCAGCCAAATCCATATCTCCGATAATCTGTTCATATACCTTTTCCGAAGGAGTTCTCCCGACTTCTTTATTTTTGAGATCAACAGTAGGAGACAATATCAAAGGAACATCGCCCCAATGTTCTACTAAAATAAAATAATAATATGCTCTCAAAAAAAGAGTTTCGCCCTTTATCCGGTCTGCCAATAAAGGATCGACAGCAGGTTTCCGTTCAAGGCTCGCTAATACGAGATTGGCTCGATTAATTCCGTCATACAAAATTTTCCACAGTCCTTGTACTATATTATCGGAAGTAGAAAAATTATATACTTGAGGACCTTCCATTACCTCTTCCCGGTTAAAATAACCTTCATCAGCCTCATTTCCCATACGACAGATATACTGCTGACCATAGAAAGCCGTATTTCCCAAAATATCATAAACACCGGCTAATGCATATTCCAACTGATCCTCCGTTTCGTAATAAGTCAACGACAAAAAATCATCCGGCTCTGTATCCAAAAAATCTGAACATGATGATAAAAAAGCCGAAAGACAGGCTACAAGAATATAATATTTATATTTCATACTATTCTAAATTTAAAGTTTCAAAATGTCGTTTTCAAACTGAACATAAATGATTTAGCCGAAGGATAGGCCGAATAATCGAATGAAGGTGTCAAAATACTGCTTCTTGTAGAAACAGACGGGTCCATCCCCGAATACCCTGTAAATGTCACTAAGTTTCTTGCTGTAAAACTCAAATTTAAAGAACTGAGATATATCCTCTTCAACCATCTCCGCGGGAAATTATACCCGAAAGTCAGATTCTGCAATCGCAGGTAAGAACCATCTTCCAAAACACGAGAAGAATGATACCCTGCAGGACCTTGTCCTCCTGTCCGAAAATATTTATTGCTTCTATTTTCCGGAGTCCACCTGTTTTCATAACTTTTATACTGATTTATATCTGTAGCCACCAGAGCATTTCCTTCGAGAAAAAGACGATTGGCGTTATAAACATCGTTACCATAAGACCAACTTAAGAATATACCTAATGAAAAGCCTTTATACGTAAATGTATTATTAAAACCTCCGGTATGCAACGGTTGACCCCGACCGATAATCGTCTGATCATAAGTATTGACAACTCCATCACCGTTTAAATCCCGATATTTGATATCACCCGGTTGTATCACCGACCGTTCATTTCCGTTGGTCGGGACATTATCTTTAAGAATGTATTTCCCCGGTGAAGGCTGGTCAAAATCTTCTTCTTGATAAATTCCATCAAACACATATCCGAAAAACATTCCCGTCGGTTGCCCCACCTGCGCAACATACAGCGGAGAATTATTAAAGTTCGTATTCAAAGGAACAAAAGAATACAGATTGCGTTGATTTCCGGTAAGAGACAATATTTTATTACGATTAAAACTTATGTTGAAATCACTTTCCCAACGGAAATTCCGAGTTTTAACATTTACGGTTTTCAAAGATATTTCCAATCCTCGGTTTCTCATTTTTCCGACATTTTCATAAGCCGATTCAAAACCCATTGTATAAGGAAGATCTGCCAATAGTAACAAATCCCGGGTAATTTTCTGATACCAATCAACCGTCAGTTGTACTCTATCTCTAAAAAATCCGAGATCCATTCCAATATCGAACTGACCTGTCCTTTCCCACTTCAATTCGGAGTTGGAAATCCCCGAAGGAATAAAGCCATGTGTTGGAGTGCCGTTATTGAAAGAGTAACAACTCGCAATAGGCAATCCTATCGAAGGATAATAAGAAAAATCAGAAACCCGATTATTGCCCGTTTCTCCATAACTTGTTCTCAATTTACCGGTAGAAATAAAAGAAACCCTTTTCATAAACGGTTCTTCTGAAAAATTCCAGGCAAATGCACCTGACGGAAAATATCCCCACCGATTCCCGGGTGCAAATCGAGAAGATCCGTCACCTCGGAATGTAAACGTAAATAAATATCTCGAATACAAACTATAATTTACACGTCCGAAAAAAGATGCCATAGTATAATGCGTATTATCCGACGTTACCGTGTAAGGTGTTCCCTCACTTAAACCGTCGATTCCCAATTCTTCGTTCGGCACTAAAATTGCAGACGAGCCGTAAGTCGTGTTTCTTCCTCCTTGTACCGAAAATCCGGCAACTGCATTCAAATGATGAGCGCCAGAAAATGTTTTATTATAAGTTACCGTATTCTCATTACTCCACACCGAACGTTCATCATTGAGAACCGATCCCCACTGGCCTCTTGTATTCAATTTATTCAAAGGACTTCCTTGTGTCGTTTTCGAATTATTAAAGGTTTCTCGCCGTTGCATCCGTTTATTCAAAGCACCGGTAATCCGAATAGTCAATCCGCTAAGAGGTTTTGCTTCCAAATAAGCGTTCGTCGTAAGGACCTTTAACCGGGTCTTTCTCGACTCATTCGCATTTGAGAGCACCGGATTGATCCGTACATCAGTTGCCGACAAATTATCCTCATCTACAATTTCATCCAATATATCCAAGCTGCCTCCGGTTCCTACCGGCCTATATGCCCACGTACGATACAGCAAATAAGTCGTAGAATTGCTTTCAGTATCACCCGTAGCCAGGTTTTGTCCGAACTTTGTCATTTCAGTATATCCGGCATTTAATCC
This sequence comes from uncultured Coprobacter sp., assembly GCF_947855755.1. Taxonomy (NCBI): domain Bacteria; kingdom Pseudomonadati; phylum Bacteroidota; class Bacteroidia; order Bacteroidales; family Barnesiellaceae; genus Coprobacter; species uncultured Coprobacter sp. Next base: position 48,082 of record NZ_CANUAR010000025.1, on the reverse strand, counting down.
GGCAGAGAAAAAGCGATTTATTCGTTGATCCAAAGAAACTCGTCCTGTATATCGATCATATCCGGAATTATCAATAACTCCATTCTGATTATAAGTAGAACCGGAAACGGAATATTTCGTACGATCATTACCGCCTCTTATACTCAAGTTATATGTCATCAGCAAAGGACAATCATTCTGTATCTCATCTTGCCAATTTATCCCTTTCATATTTTTATAATCGTCCAAAGTCATATTGCATCCTGACAAATAGCGTCTCTCGGTAATATCCGGCTTTAGTTCGAGATTATAACGAACAAACTCATACGGAGACATCATCTCCATCTGTTTGCTGATTTCTTGCCATCCCAACGATGCACTGAACGATATAATCGGGCGACTTTTCCGTCCTTTCTTTGTCGTTATGACCACAACTCCATTAGCAGCCCGAGCTCCATAAATAGCCGTAGCCGAAGCATCTTTTAAAATATTTAAGGATTCTATATCATCATTACTTATCGAAGCCGCATCAAAATCTTCCATAGGGAAACCGTCTACGACATATAACGGAGAATTATCTTGAGTCAAGGAATTATTTCCACGAATCAATATTCCGGGAGTCTCTCCGGGTTGCCCGTCAGAGGCCTGTATCTGTACACCGGCAACACGACCTTCCAAAGCCTCGCTAAAAGAAGATACCGGAATGGTTGACAGCTCGTCCATGTCTACTTTCGCAACTGATCCGGTCACATCTTTCCGGGAAAAAGATCCATATCCCATTACTACGACTTCATTCAACTGACGCACATCTTCGGTCATAATAACCCGCAACTGCTTATTTTTTTTCACAGGGATTTCTTGAGATTCATAACCGACAAACGAAAATATCAAAACCGAAGTATCAGAAGACACAGAAATAGAAAAAGCTCCATTCGCATCACTCATCGTTCCTCGGAAAGTTCCCTTTAACATAATACTGACACCGGGCAGCATTTCCCCTTTCTCATCCATTACTTTTCCCGAAATATTACGGTTTTGCTGAGCATAAACAGAAACACAGGATAACAAAACAAGAAAAAACATATATACGAACCGCCATTTTCGTAATAATGACAGTAGATAGATACAATAATAATCGTTTATTTTCATGGCCTGACATATATTAGGTTATTTCTTTAATACTCTATCTTTGAAACGAAGCATAGCTTCGAGATAGTAATAATCGGCATAGCTCAAAGGAACATCTATTTCCCTATTCCCGGGCAAATAACCGACAGAATGTTTCAGAATAAAGAATTTGTTTGTTCCCGGCTTGGCTGTATAAGCTGGAGAAGCCAAAGCGCGCAATTGCGTCTCGGCGACAGCAAGATATTCATCAGCTTCATCTGCCTTTACATAATCACTCAATTCTATTAGGGCCGAACATATTATAGCACCTGCCGAAACATCTCGATATGCATGAGGAATATTAGGTGCATCAAAGTCCCAATAAGGAATTTTATCTTTAGGCAAATTTTTATGACGAATGATAAAAGATGCGATCTTGCGGGCCATTTCGAGATAAGACTTATTTCCGGTCTCCCTATACATCATCGTATAGCCGTATAGCCCCCAGGCTTGTCCCCTCGCCCATGCACTTTCGTTACTATATCCCTGATGCGTCTCTTTTTTCTCTACTGCTCCGGTTTTAGGATTATAAGAGACAACATGATATGAACTGTTATCTTTTCTAAAATGGTTTTTTAAGGTCGTATCGGCATGCCTGACGGCAATATTCTTAAATACCGGATCACCACTTGTTTTATATGCCCACATCAATAATTCCAAATTCATCATATTATCGATAATAACCGGAAAACTCCAACCGCATTTACCGGTATCCCAAGATTGCGTACAACCCACTTGAACATTAAAACGAGAGCTTAACGCCTTTGCTCCAGCCAACAGGACATCTTCTGTTTCTTTATCCTTTCCGCATAACCGCCATTTATTGCCATAGCTGCAATAAAGCATAAAACCGATATCATGCGTTTTATTATTATTTTTTTGTGTCTTCAGATAAGTTGTAAATTTCTCAGCATTTTTACGAACAGTAACGTTTCCCGTATACTCATAAATATACCAAAGAGATCCCGGGAAAAAACCGCTTACCCAAGAAGACGGAGATACCCGATGTAAAGATCCGTCCGGCAAAATAGAATGGGGTAAAAGGCCCGGAGTAGAAGACATTTCTTTTATTAATCCTGCATATTGAGAACTTGCGTTTTTGAAAGCTTCATCAATAATTTTGCTCATACTGTTTTTTTGAGCAATTGTATTATTCGCAAATAGTAACAAAGAAGCTATCAAAACACATATTTTTTTCAAAACAAGTATTTGCATATATGTATATCTTAAACCGGCTCAGACCTATCCCCAAGCTTTCAAATATCAGATGAGACAAGAATAAGCCGGTAGTTTTATAATAAAAAATTAACACCTACACTTTTTCATTTACAGAAATGTTATCAATATAAAAAACAGATTTCGCACGACTGAAATCTTGTCCCCCATCGACAGCAATTCTCAATTCAAAAGGCTCATCAAAATTTAAACTATGAGTTTTCTTATCCGAAACGATTTTTCCTGATCCCAAATCCACTTCTACGGTGTATAAATGCCAATCATTATCGCCCGTTATATTGACATTTTCACCACGACCGGCAATCGATTTATTTCCTTTACCTTCTGCAAAACCGACAAAAGAGACATTCAGTATTACAGGTTTAGCTGACCGAGCATAAAACGACACCTTTATTTTTTTTCGACTTAATTGAAGACCTTTCTGAGCTACAAAATTTTTATAACGAGTATCGATCCTATCATTACAAACAAATCGTAGAGATTTATCTCCTTCATACGCAACATTTACAACAGGCATTATCGATGAATTCGGCAAATTATTTTTATACCATTCTCCATTCTCAACCCCTCCACGTTTGTTTTTTACCGTACCTTCTTCAAATCCGGCATTCATCAACTTATTCTCCTGTGCCCAAAGAGATGATAATCCCCCTAACAAAACAGCAATCAATAATAATTTATTTCTCATCACTTTTAGATTTTAATCTATAAGACTCCTTCCTAACGTATAACTCGATACACTTTATTCCCATTCACCTGCACCAAATACACCCCCTGTGGCAAATCAAATACCGAAGAAGAACCATCAACATATGCCGATTTTACCAGACTTCCTGTTGCTGTATAAAAAGAGACTTTCCCTTCAATACCGTTCACGACAATTCCCGAAGAACTACCATATATTTCACCAGCACAATTGTCGCTATAAGATTTTATACCGGAAGTATTTCCTGCAACAATACTCACATTATCCAATGCAACATAAGCATTTTTACCCGTCATATCTTGCGGACCGGCAATACCTATACGAAAGGTAAAAGGCTGAGTAAAATCCCATTCCGTTTCTTCTAAAACATCAGTTACAGTTCCGGCCATAACTTTACCGGAAGAGTAATCTAAAACTTTTGTGTATTTTCGCCATACATCATCAGCCGGAATAGTAAACACGCCATTTCCTAAATCAACTTTATTCGCACCTGCGGCATTTTTCCCTACCAATGCAAGATAAATATCCATTTCTGCATTTTTTCCCTTTGCCCAGAAAGTAAGTGTATAGACCTGTTTCTCTACTGCAGCAGCTATTTCATCTCTTCTATAATAAGTTTTGGCAGTAGTCAAAATATTTGAATTTCCATGAAGCCTCATAGTCTTACTTCCCCCATCTTCCAACGGCAAATCAGGACTATGATCTACTATTGCGGCATCACCTCTAACCATTTGAGAAGCGACTATCCAGCCATCCGAGTTTTCAAAATCTCCATTCGTAATTAAATTTTGGGCTTTAGAAATAACTCCAGCTAATAAAAAAACCGAAAGAAGCAGTAATCTGTTTTTCATAATCTAAAATATTTAAAGGTTAATATTATTTATCGGTCTATTCCGACAATACAAATATCAAGTACGAAAAACAGGAATTGGTTTACAGATATTTATAAGATGTATAAAAACGGAGTTATACCATTTTTTAAACATTTTATGGACAAATACCGCACATAAACAGATGTTATTTATCGGCTTTTCTCTTTTCCTTTATAAACTCGCTCGGAGTCACACCAAAGCGTTTTTTAAAACAAGTACCGAAATAACGAGATTCGGTAAAGCCTACTCGATCCGATATTTCACTTATATTCAAATCCGTATCGGTCAAAAGCTGTACAGCTCGTTTCAACTTTATTTCTAAAATAAACGTTTTCACAGAATGTCCGGTCAACAGTTTTATTTTTTTGTACAACAACGAACGGCTCATTGCCATATCTAAAACAAAATTTTCCACATCATATGACGGGTCATCCATATTTTTCTCTATCAACGCTAATGCTCTTTGCAAAAAAATACTATCCGCAGATTCCACCGAAACGGGAGTCGGCACAGGTACCAATGTTTTTCCTGAAATCATTCGTTGAGTTTCAAGAGTTCGAATCAAATTCTGTATCTGCCGAATCAATAACGCTGAATCGAATGGCTTTTCTATATATAAGTCCGCCCCAGAGTCCATACCCTTCCATTTATCTTTTTCAGATAAACGTGAGGATAAAATAATGATCGGTATATTTGATGTTGTAGGATTGGATTTCAATTGCCTACATAGTTCAAAACCATCGATTATAGGAATCATGATCTCTGTAAGTATCACAGAAATCCTCTCCCGCAAAGCTATCTCTAAAGCTCCCTTCCCGTCTTTCGCTGCAATAACCGAAAACTTCGAAGACAAAATATCCGTCAAATAACTCCTTAATACGGCATCCCTTTCGACAATTAATATCGAATATTTTTTCTTTTCTATCGTTTCCGATTCCTCCTTGTTTATTTGGGGACATAACCCGGACAATAAATGAGCCGTATAAGAAAAAGTATAAGAAGATAAATCGAAGTCTTCTGAATTTACGGACGACATTTGAGCGGACTCTACAGGAAAAACGATATTGAATTCAAGCTTTCTCTCCACATAAGTATAAAATATATTCCCCTGCAATAATGCCAGTAATTCTTTAACCAAAGACAAACCTAAACGAGATTCGGCATTTATCCCCGAAATAGTATTTCCTGCTTCTGAATAGAACCTATAAAACAAAGCGTTTGCTTCATCTAAAGATAACAATACTCCATTTCCTGAAATTCTTAAAGATATTTTTCTCTTGCTATCTAACGTAGAATAACCGCTTTGCTCCAAATGCTGGGTATCAGGCTCTTCCAAAGAAAAAGTCAAATCATTTCCAGAAGGGAGATAACGAACCAAATTAATAAATAAATTACCTATTATCTTTTCCCATATAAGCGGATCAAACAAAAAAGTTGCAGAAGCAAAAGCAGACTTAAATATTATAGAAATATTATATCCTGTCGCTACATTCTCATAATTAGAACACAGTTTTCGAAAAAAAGTGACAGAATCCCCCTTAAAACAGTTAATAATTAAAGAATTACCCTCAATCGTTTGTATATCCAACAACTGATCAAGCAAATTATTTACCCTTATAACCTGGGATTGCATTTGTCCCAACAGCTCTTCAGACTCTTTATTATCCCTCAAACCGGGACGTAAACGTATAATCAAATCATTAACCACACTCAAAGGCGCTCGTAGTTCATGAGATATATTCGTGAAAAAAGAGACTTTTTGCTCAGTTGTTTGTTCTATCCGCATCCGTTGTTCCTGTTCTTTCGACAACTGCAAAAGCAAATACCGGAAACGAGATGAATTGCGCCATAACCAATAAAACAGAAAAACCAAAACTGAGAAATAAGCAACAAATGCATACCAGGTAAACCATACAGGCGGATTCTTTATCACCACTACCGAAGTAACGGCATCATTCCATATCCCATTATTATTTGCTGCTTTCACTTCAAAAACATACCGGCCGGTAGATAATCCTGAAAAATAAGTCTTATACTCCCCTGGAGCCAATACCCTCCAATTGTCATCGAAACCTTTCAATCTACATGCAAACTGATTTCTGGACGGATAAAGGTAATTCGACGATGCAAAACTAAAAGCTATATTCGTATCAGAAGCATCCAACACAATTTTGTCGGTTACTGAGATATCTTGTTTTAACGGTGAATTTTTTTCTTTCGGCTCTACCTTAACATTATTAATATATAACCCCGTAAAATATACTGAAGCTTTATTCCGATTTACTTTTATTCGAGAAGGTTCAATCCACAAAAAACCATTTGTATGTCCGAATAACAAATCTCCTAAAGCCGTTTTATATTGGGCATTCGGATAAAAAGATCCGGAGACAAATGCATCAGGCAGATCAAACCGAACAAACTCTTTTGAAGACGTTACATAATGAAACATGCCTTTATCAGTTGTTAACCAAAGGTCATGAAACTCTGCATCTTCTAATATACTATATACAATATCGGCATCAAGTCCGTTTTTTCGATTATAATAAGTCACATTCCCTCGAGGACTGATAACTGTCACCCCATCGCCCCGCGTACCGATCCAAACATCTCCTGTAACAGTCTGACAAATTGTATATACATTATTACCACTTAACCGGCCCTTTTCAGAATACTTATCATAACGCTTTACGATCTTTTGATTATTAGGATTAATCACGACAATACCTTGCTGTCCCGCTAACCATAATAATCCGTCTCTTGTCTTATATAAACTATAAAATTTCAATTTCTCATCAGGAAACAACGGGCGGGTCGTTCCAAGCCGTATATTGCAAGAAAACACTCCCCTCTCTTTATCTATCACTAAGACAATACTATCATTAAGAACTTCAAAATCATAAACGTCCAAATTTCGGGAAGATTTTGAAGGGTCAGGCAATCGGTAACGAAACGCCTTACCCGTATGTGGATCTATTTCATTCAGCCCTCCCCTATATAACCCGGCATACAGTTTTCCATAAATAGGATGATAGTACAACTTTTTTATTAAATTACTTCCCGGACTATCCGGCCTACTATTATGTTTATAGTAAGTAATACGTCCTGATTCCCTGTCCAACCGATTCAGACCGCCCCCCTCTGTTCCAATCCAAATATTATGATCTTGATCTTCGGCAAAACAACTGACAATATTATAACTTAACGGTATTTCGGTCGTCTGGGTGAAAAAACGATAATGAGAATCGGAATAATTAAAATATGCCAGTCCTCCTCCGTATGTACCAGTCCAAACCTCTCCATCTTCATTAGTATATATAGTCCAAACAGAGTTATAGGGTAACGAATATAACTGATGTGGATCATTCTGTAAAAAAAAGTCATCTCCGCTTTGAAGATCCAGCAAAAAAAGACCGTTTTGTACTCCAATCCACATCACATTCTGACTATCTATATTCATATCCTTCGTATAAACAGAAGTTTTGCCATCATGAGATAAAGGATAATGTTGTACCAATACTCCCGACATATCATATTTAAATAATCCACTATGATCAGATAAAACATAAACAAAATCTCCATATCTCACAATTCTCTGAATCATATCTTTAACAAACAATTGAGAAAAAGGGACAAACCTCTGGGAATCGGTATCAAAGCGGAATATTCCACCGGCAATACCACCTGCCCAAAATTCATTATTAAAAACATACAGGCAACTGCCTTTTTCCCGTTCCATACCGGAAACTTTCATTAGTTCACCAGTTGCAGGATCAAACACGAAAGGTTGCTCATTATATAATAGCCAAATTTTATGATCAGAAGATTCGCATGGGAATGCAACATTTCCTTTAAACAAATTCTTAAAACAAAGCTGGTCAGCAGACATCCGAAACAGACCACCATATCTACTGGATAAATACAAATTACCGCAATAATCAGGGATAATACGATTAAACATCATCCGGTCGGCATTCTCCAATTTATCCACTTTACGAATAAACGACACAAAAGAATATCCATCAAAACTCATAACATCATCTTCTGTTGTTATCCACATTTTCCCCTGACGGTCTCTCGTTATAGACGTAACAGCTTGATGTGTATTGATAGATACAGGAAACGTATGAAACAAATACCGAGATTTGTCTAAAATAGAATAAGCTTCTCCAAAACCGATAATAAAGAATACACTAAAAATCAAATATACTTGAGAGATTTTCATAGACCTACTATAAGCACATGGTATTAATCAGCGACTGATGACGAATTCAACTTTCACAAAGATAAAAAAAATTGTAATCCAACAAAATACACAATAATATATTAACCATACCAAAAGAAGTTTTTCCATAATACGATTTTTTCTTTTACATTTACTGAATAAACATTTTACTGACACGATTATGATGACACTTCTATCTTGTGCCAAAACAATGTGTGACACGACCGGAATAAAAGCTCCGGCTCTTACTACTCCGAAATTCGGAAAAGAGGCTTCGGATATTATCCTGCAACTAACCGAATATTCGCCCGATGAATTGAAGAGAATGTTACACATTACTTCCCGATTAGCTCTGGAAAACTATGAACGATACAGACTCTTCTACTCCGAAGAGACACCGACATTGCAAGCTTTGCTTGCATATACGGGAATCGTATTTAAAAACATCAATCCGAGCGACTTTACTCGTGAAGAATTTTTATATGCACAAAAACATTTACGAATCACGTCTTTTTGTTACGGATTATTACGCCCGTTAGACGGCATCAAACCATATCGATTAGAAGGCAGTGTCACATTACCCAGAACCGGAACAGACTCCATGTTCGAATACTGGAAATCCCGACTGACACAACCGCTTTTATCGGAAATAAGAAAAAACGGAAATATTCTATTCAATTTGGCAAGTAGCGAAATGAAACAATTATTCGATTGGAAAGAAATAGAATCTTCCGTTACCGTTATTACTCCGCAATTTAAAGTCTGGAAAAACGGAAAACGGACGACTGTCGTCATTTACACAAAAATGGCTCGCGGTGCTATGACACGTTTCATAATCAAAAATAAAATCGAAAAGCCTGAAGACTTGAAAGCTTTTTCATGGGAAGGTTTTTCTTTTAATGAGAATCTTTCAGACAAAACAAATTTTATCTTCACTCAAGAATAACGAATGAAAACAGAAAAAGAAAAAATGTTAGCAGGAGAATTATACACTCCTTACGATCCCGAATTACAACAAATGCATCAACAAGCATTAGCTTTAGTCGAACAATACAATAAAGAATCCTTTGTCAACTGTCTCGAAGAGAACCCTTTATTAGGTAAATTATTACCCAATGCGCATCCGACATTGCGAATACAGCCCCCCTTTCTTTGTGATTTCGGATCTTTAATATATGGAGGAGAAAACGGGTTTATCAATTACGGATGCACAATCTTAGATACAGCACCCATCACTTTGGGTAAAAATATACTGATAGGTCCGAATGTCCAGATCTATGCACCGATTCATCCATCCGACTTTAAAGTACGAGCTACCGGAGTAGAACACGGAAAAGCAATTACGATCGGAGACGATTGCTGGATCGGAGGAGGTGTAGTAATTTGTCCGGGAGTAACAATAGGTAACCGATGTATCATCGGAGCAGGGAGTGTCGTAGTTAAAGACATTCCCGATGATTCTTTTGCTGCAGGAAATCCAGCGATAGTAAAAAAACGGCTCGATTTGTAATTCTGTCAATAAGATTAGTATATATACAGTTTATAACTGCAAGAAGAACAAAATATAAGCCATTTGCATTATATTTGCAATAACTATAAGAATATTGTCAATGAAAGAATTTATCCTGACTAAACAAGAATCTGAACGCACGGTCTTAGTTGGTATTATCACCCAAACTCAAAACGAAACAAAAGCGAACGAGTATCTGGACGAGTTAGCGTTCTTGGCAGAAACAGCGGGAGCAGAACCGGTCAAAAAATTTTTACAACGGTTAGAATATCCAAATCCCGTAACATTTGTCGGAGCCGGGAAATTACAAGAAATCAAGGATTATGTCGAAGAAAATGAAATAGGTCTCGTTATTTTCGATGATGATCTGTCTCCAAAGCAATTAAAAAATATAGAAAAAGAACTTCAAGTAAAAATATTAGACCGCACCAGTCTTATCCTCGACATTTTTGCAAAAAGAGCGCAAACCGCCAACGCAAAAAGTCAAGTAGAACTGGCTCAATATCAATATCTTCTTCCTCGACTGACCCGGTTATGGACTCACTTGGAGCGACAACGGGGAGGTATCGGAATGCGAGGTCCGGGCGAAACCCAAATCGAAACAGACCGACGAATTATTTTGGATAAAATTTCCCGATTAAAAACAGAACTGAAGCAAATAGACAAACAAAAAGAGATGCAACGAAAAAACAGAGGGAAAATGGTGCGTGTCGCATTGGTCGGATATACAAACGTCGGGAAATCTACTCTGATGAACTTGCTCAGTAAATCGGAAGTTTTCGCTGAAAACAAGCTTTTTGCAACTTTAGACACGACCGTGCGAAAAGTCATCATCGATAACTTGCCTTTCTTATTGACCGATACAGTAGGTTTTATCCGGAAACTTCCGACTCATTTGGTCGAATCTTTCAAATCTACATTAGACGAAGTTCGGGATGCCGATTTATTAGTGCATGTCGTTGACATTTCACATCCGTCTTTCGAAGAACAGATAGAAATCGTAAATCAGACGCTGCATGAAGTTTGTAACTCTTCCGATAAACCGATGATAATCGTATTTAACAAAATCGATGCATTTTCGTATGTAGAAAAAGATCCGGATGACCTATCGCCTAAAACGAAAGAGAATATCTCGTTAGACGAGCTGAAAGAAACTTGGATGGCCAAAATGAATGAAAATTGTATTTTCATATCGGCAAAAGAAAAGAACAATATTGAAGAACTAAAAAAACTGTTATACGAACGTGTTAAAGAGATACACGTGACCCGTTTCCCTTATAACGATTTCCTTTTTCAAAAATATGATGAAGAGGAAAATATATAGGCTCTGAAAAAGAAGCAAACTTTAAAATACAACTCATACATCACTACACAATGGGAGCTTACAGAGGATTAACGATTACAGAAATCGAGCAATTAAAACGACAGAACTGCATGGCAGATGATTGGTCGGCAATATCCGTAACAAAGGACTTTATTCCCGATCATATATGTCATACCCGTTTTTCGGGTCAAATAAAATTAGGTGCTTTCAAAAAAGAGTTTACATTAGATGGAGGATTAAAAAAACATTCCGGATTGCGACACGTGACTTTACATAACTGCGAAATCGGAGATGATGTGTTAATCGAAAACGTACCTAATTATATCGCCAATTACCGAATAGGAAATGACAGTTTCATCCAAAATGTAAATATTCTGGTAGTTGACGGTAAAAGCAAATTCGGAAACGGGACAGAGGTTTCTGTACTTAGCGAAACAGGCGGACGGGAAGTTCCCATTTACGATAAACTATCGGCTCATCTGGCTTATATCATAGCTTTATATCGTCATCGCCCCCTCTTAATAGAGAAGTTAAAAAAAATGATCGACACGTATGCCGAAGATCACGCCTCAGAAACAGGAACTATCGGAGACCATGTAACTATCATAAATACCGGAACAATTAAAAATGTCCGTATCGGAAGTTATTGTACCATCGACGGGACTTCACGACTGGAAAACGGCACTATCAACAGTAACGAAAACGATCCCGTCGTGATCGGGCATAATGTAATGGCAGAAGATTTCATTATCAGTTCCGGAGCACATGTCAGCGACGGTGTTGTCATGATGCGTTGTTTTATCGGACAAGCTTGTCATCTTTCTCATCTTTTTTCGGCACACGATTCTTTATTCTTCTGTAATTGTCAAGGAGAAAACGGAGAAGCATGTGCTATCTTTGCCGGCCCTTATACCGTATCGATGCACAAGTCGAGCCTTTTAATCGCCGGAATGTTTTCTTTTCTGAATGCAGGAAGCGGTTCTAACCAAAGCAACCACATGTATAAACTCGGTCCTATTCACCAAGGTATCGTAGAAAGGGGATCTAAAACGACAAGTGATTCTTATGTTCTTTGGCCTGCTAAAATAGGTGCTTTTTCTCTTGTCATGGGTCGGCATGTGCGACATCCGGACACGTCTAAACTTCCTTTTTCTTATCTTATCGAGAAAGGTTCTGAATCATACCTCGTACCGGGAGTAAACTTGAAAAGTGTAGGAACTATTCGGGATGCACTAAAATGGCCGAAACGAGATAACCGGAAAGATCCGGAACACCTCGACATGGTGAATTTTAATCTACTAAGTCCTTACACGATACAGAAAATGCTGACAGCCATAGACGTTTTACGCCACTTACAGGAAAGTTCGGGAGAAACATCCGAAGTATATTCCTATCAAAGTGCTTGTATCAAAAATACATCTCTGGTCAAAGGAATTAACTTATACTCTAAAGCTATCAACAAATTTTTAGGAAATTCTATTATTAAACGTCTGGAAGAGATTCAGTTCAAAAGCGATGACGAAATAAGAGAACGATTACGTCCCGACAATAATATAGGAACAGGAGATTGGCTTGATCTTTCGGGTTTGATAGCCCCCAAATCAGAGATAGACCACCTCATCAGCCAAATAGAGACAGAAAAAATCAAAACTCTCGAACCGATACAACAAACATTTATAAATCTACACAAACGCTATTACGATTTAGAATGGGCGTGGGCGTATGAAGTAATGCAATCATGGTATCACCGACCTATCGACCAAATAACGGCACAAGATATTACAGAAATCGTCAATATATGGAAAGATGCTGTCGTAAGCCTCGATGAGATGTTATATGCCGATGCAAAAAAAGAATTTTCAATGACAGCAAAAACCGGATTCGGAATAGACGGAAATACTCAACAAAAAAATGTCGATTTTGAACAGGTCAGAGGAGCTTTTGAGAATAATCCTTTTGTAAAAACCGTAAACGAACATATTAAAGCAAAAACAGAATTGGGGAACGAATTGATCGATCGTATCGCCCATTTAATAAATTAGCATCAACTTTTTAATGGAAAAGAAATATTGTTTTGAATTGGAAATGAAAGTGCGTGACTACGAGTGCGACATGCAAGGTATCGTCAACAATGCAAACTACCAGCACTATCTGGAACATGCACGACATGAATTTCTGCAAAGTACAGGAACTGCTTTTGTCGATATGAGGAAACAAGGTATAGAACCGGTAGTTTGCCGTATAGAAATAGACTACAAAACCTCGCTTAAAAGTCAAGATTGGTTTACCTGTAAGCTTTTTTTACGAAAAGAAGGAGCAAAATTCGTTTTTTATCAAGACATTTTTCGCCGATCAGACAAAAAGCTCTGCATCAAAAGTCGAGTGGAGACTGTCTGTATCGTAAACGGACGTATCAGTCGAGGAGAAGAATTAGAAAAACTATTCAAGGAATATCTGTAACCTCTTTATTGTTATGGCATTGTGCGAAGAGACAATATATCAGATCGCTTTGACCCGCATTAAAGGTATGAATTTGTTACTGGCAAAGGCATTACTGGATACAATAGGCAGCGCTTCAGGAATATTTAAGGAAAAAGGACAAAACTTGCAGAATATATGCAAACTGCAAACACCCGTCTTTAATGACGATTCCATAAAAACAGCCATTGAAACAGCTAAAAGAGAAATAGATTTTATTGAAAAAAATCACATTGTCCCTATATTCTTCTCCGACTCTGAATATCCAGCCCGTTTGAATGAGTGTATCGATGCTCCGATATTGTTATATTATAGAGGTACGGCAAACCTGAATTCCTCTAAAATAATAAGTATTGTAGGTACTCGTCATGCGACTAATTACGGACGAGACTTTTGTAAAACCCTCTTACAAGAATTGTCCAGATGGTTTCCTGACCTAATAATAGTAAGTGGGTTAGCTTACGGAATAGATATATGCGCACATCGAGAAGCTCTAAATAATAAGCTTCAAACTATCGGCATTTTAGCCCACGGAATGAATACTTTATACCCGGCTACACATAGAAAGACTGCTGCAGAAATGCTTTCTTGCGGAGGATTACTGACTGAGTATTCATCTCAGCATCCGACACATAAAGGAAATTTTGTAGCCCGTAACCGAATAGTTGCCGGAATGTCGGATGCAACACTGATTATAGAATCAGCAGAAAAGGGTGGTTCTTTAATTACTGCCGGAATTGCAGAAAGCTATCATCGGGATGTATTCGCTCTGCCCGGAAACATACAGAATGAATATTCTAAAGGTTGCAATCAGTTAATAAGAAACAACCGGGCAGCTTTAGTAACTTCGGCTCGGGATATCGCCGATGCCATGTGTTGGGACATCCCGAATAAAGAACCGAAACAAATATCTCTTTTTCCGGAGCTGAACGAAACCGAAACATTATTGATGAAAATATTGGAGGAAAAAGGAGAATGCCATATAAATCAATTGACAATTATCGGTAATCTTCCTGCATCTCAAGTATTGGCAACTCTTCTCGAACTCGAATTCAAAGGTCTTGTCCAACCATATCCCGGAGGGTTATACCGGAAATCATAATTCCCGGTTATTTACCTCACGAATAGACCGATTAATCCGCACTATACGAGTTGCCATCTCCTCCATCTTGTTCAATTCATGTGATACCAAAATAACAGTCGTTGTTTTATTAATTTCACGAAAGATTTCATACATACGTTCCTCAAATTCCTGATCGACATAAGACGACGGTTCGTCTAACAAGAGAATTTCCGGACGCGAAACAAGAGCTCTTGCAAGCAAGGCACGCTGCATTTGCCCTCCGGAAAGCTTTCCGATAGGACGTTCTCCAAATTTCTCAAGCCCGACAAGAGACAAAGCTTCCTCTACCCGCAACCGTTGTTCCGGTGTAAATGGTTTCAAAAAACGTTTTTCGCCCATCAAACCCGAAAAAATAACTTCCGAAACAGTAAGAGGGAAACGCGAATCTATTGTATTCTTTTGAGGTAAATATCCCATATTCAAATACGGGACTTTCAATCCATCGCGATAAAACAAAACTTTACCGGATAAAGGAGACAACAATCCGAGAATAATCCTTAACAATGTCGTCTTTCCTCCCCCGTTAGGGCCGGTAATTGCTAAGAAGTCCCGGTCATAAACAATAAGATCGATATTTTCAAGAACCAGTGTACGATCATATTGCAACGAAACCCCGGAAACTTCGATTCGTTTATCCTTAATCAAAAGCATTTGCGATATGAATTAATTCTTCTCCCCACTCGTAATTCAAAGGGTCGATCTGAACAACTTTCCCTTTCAATTCCTCTGCAAATGTAAGAGCTTGTTTAATATTAAACTCTTTCTGAATAAATACGATATGAACATTATTTTCACGTGCCGTATCGATAGCTCTCTTCATATAAAAAGCCGAAGGACCTTTTCCGTTCAACTCTACACTCAATTGGCGCAGACCGTAATCATGCGCCAAATAACTAAGCGACGGATGATAAATCGCAAACATTTCTCCTTTATGGGGAGCAAGCTTCTTAGTTAACAAAGTATCTATCCGGTTTATCTCCGCTACAAGCTTTTCATAATTTTTAGTATAATACTCTTTTCCGTCAGGATCAATATCGATAAATGCATCATACATATTCTGCACAATAATACGAGCTCTTTTGGGAGAACTCCATATATGAGGATCTATATTCTCCATATGCAGAGCATGTGGTTCTTCATGACACTCATGAGTACCGGTCAATAAAGACACTCCTTCGGAAGTATCATAAATTCTCATTTCCGGATTATTTTTCGCTAATTTATCAAGCCAAGCTACTTCAAAACCGATATAGCCGATCTTCAGATAGGCAACACTTTTCCCTACGCGAACCAAATGAGAAGGAGAAGGGTCATAAGCTTCCGGATTACTACCATTAGGTACAATACAATTGATATCGAACCTATCCCCAGCAATTTTTTCCGCAAAATATTTTTGAGGCTGTATGGTAACGGTCACGATTCTCTTTTGTTCTGGTTGACGAATACAAGAACACACGAATAATAAACAAGAGAAAAGAACAACCATCCATATAGGATAAAATAGTTTCATTTTATTTCCTTTGTGTTACAAATCTTTGCTAAATGCAAAAATTCAAACAAATATAGAACAAAAGGCTAAATAAATCTAAAATTCAGATGCCTTTAATATTTTAAACTAACGATTTTAACACATCGTATCTTATTAAAAGTAACAAAAGAATAACGAAAAAGCATCGTTATTTATTATTAGAATACGTAAGTTTGTGAATCATTTATATTTATATGAAAAATATTATCAACCGGCTCAGCGACCAAATCGAAAAAGATGTCATATCGATATATCGACATCTACACCAATATCCGGAACTCTCTTTCCAAGAAAAAGAGACGTCTCTCTTTATCGAAGAAATATTGAAAAAAGAAGGTATTTCTTATCGTAACCGAATAGGAGGCTACGGAATTCTGGCTCGGATAGAAGGCGAGAAAGAAGGTAAACACATTATCGGACTCCGTGCAGATATGGATGCTCTGCCAATAGAAGAAAAAAATAAGATCGAATATCGGTCAAAAATACCTCATGTAATGCATGCTTGCGGACATGATGCCCACACGGCCTGCTTATTAGGCAGTGCTCTTGTAATGAATAAATTAAAAAAAGAATTCGGCGGAACATTGCTACTCATCTTCCAACCGGGAGAGGAACGTCACCCGGGCGGAGCACGGTTAATGCTCCAGGACGGTCTTTTCGATAATATCTGCCCGGAATGTATGATGGCACTACATACCCATACCGAAATACCTTGTGGTACAGTAGCGTTCCGTGACGGATGTATAATGGCCTCTGCAGACGAGATTCACATTACGGTAAAAGGGAAAGGTGGACACGGAGCAATGCCTCATTTGCTGAACGATACGGTGCTGGCGGCAGCTCAAGTCGTAATATCTTTGCAACAAATTATCAGCCGCAGACGCAATCCTTTTATCCCGGCCACTTTGTCTATAGGTCGTTTCATTGCAGACGGAGCAACAAACATCATTCCTCAAGAAGTTCAAATATCCGGGACTTTGAGATGTATGGAAGAAAAAGAAAGGATGAAGTTGAGATCTCTTATTCTGCAAACAATCAAACAAACGACCGAAAGCTATGGATGTACT
This sequence comes from uncultured Coprobacter sp., assembly GCF_947855755.1. Lineage (NCBI taxonomy): Bacteria > Pseudomonadati > Bacteroidota > Bacteroidia > Bacteroidales > Barnesiellaceae > Coprobacter > uncultured Coprobacter sp. The sequence goes on along the minus strand of NZ_CANUAR010000025.1, from coordinate 30,870 downwards.
TGCGAGATAGATATGAAAGACGGGTATCCTGCACTTATAAATGACACGAACATCACAGAAGAAGCCCGTAACTACGCAATAGAACTATTAGGAGAGAAACACGTGATTCCGTTAGAAAAACGGATGACTTCTGAAGATTTCGCATTTTATTCACATGTTATACCCTCTACATTTTTCAGACTGGGAATAAAAGGATCTGCTAACCCTGAATGTCAAGGCCAGCATACTCCGTATTTCCTAATCGATGAAGCGGCCTTAAAAACCGGAGTAAAAACATTATCATGGCTGGCATACCGCTTCTTGAATAAACCATAAGAGCCCGTTTCTTTACAGATAAAACATTAAAGTTACAATCAGAATATCAAAATATTATAAAAAGAAAATTGTAAGATCGATTTTCAAAAATAAATTCGTTTTTCTTCCATTTTTATTTGAAAATGTAATCTATTTTCCATACATTTGTATAAAATTGCATTTAAATCAATTAAAGTACATACATAAATGGGACACCACCAATTAGATAGTTTAGATTATAAAATCTTAAAACTAATCGCATCCAACGCCCGCATTCCGTTTCTGGAAGTAGCTCGTGAGTGTAATGTATCCGGAGCAGCAATTCATCAACGGGTACAAAAATTGACAAACTTGGGAATCATTAAAGGATCGGAATACACAATCGACTCCAATAAAATCGGGTTCGAAACATGTGCTTACATAGGTCTTTATCTTCAAAATCCCGGACAATTCAAAGAAGTTCTGGAAAAACTTCGACAAATTCCCGAAGTCGTAGAATGCCATTATACGACAGGACAATACGATATGTTTATCAAATTATATGCTCGCAACAATAGCCATTTATTAAAAATAATTCATACTAAACTACAGCCTTTAGGCTTAGCCAGAACCGAATCTCTAATCTCTTTCAAAGAGGCATTCAAGCGACAATTACCGATCGAGGATCTGGAAGACGAATCGGAAGACTAACTAAATGACGATAAAATCATATAAATCCGCTATACCAGAAAAAAAGGCATAGCGGATTTTTTTAATCAATGTTTCATCATGAACGACTGGAAAGAATTAGAAACAAAAGCGATAGAATGGGCTAAAATGATGGGAGAAATTCAGCTTTCATATTTCAGAAAAAGTCATCTATCAATAAAAACCAAATCGAATATTTTTGATATCGTAACCGCAGCGGATAAAGCTTGCGAGCAATATTTCCAAGATCAACTTGCCACTCATTTTCCAGATCACGACATGTTAGGAGAAGAAACCGGAATACATGAAAAAGGTAGTGATTATTGTTGGATCATAGATCCTTTAGACGGCACTACGAATTTTAGCCAAGGATTACCCGTTTTCTGTGTATCGATAGGGCTGCAATATAAAAAAGAGACAATTATCGGAGTTATTTACGCTCCCTATTTAAACGAACTCTATACTACAATAAAAGGTGAAGGGGCTTATAGAAACGGACAAAAATTGAAAGTCTCCGATAAAACAGAATTATCACGATCTGTCATCGCGACAGGTTTTCCATACGATCATGGGACTAACCCGGATAACAATTCAGCCAATATAGTTCATATCTTACCCAAAGTAAGAGGAATCAGGCGTATGGGTTCTGCAGCGTATGATTTATGTTGTGTAGCAGCCGGGAATTTAGATGGTTATTGGGAATTAAATCTGAATTTATGGGATGTTTGCGCCGGCATTTTACTGGTAGAAGAAGCCCAAGGCAAAGTAATTTCATTTCGGAATAACAGAGGCATTTCAATCATCGCCGGAAATTCGGATATTACATTATTACTAAAAGAAAATATCAGATAAAAATGACAGATTATCGGCTTAAAATAAGGTTGAATGATTCTTAATGCAAATTTAAGTACAATTTTATCCGATCGTTAATCACTCGGAATTTACTTTGTAAACAGCTTTTATCAAGAGCTGTTTTTTTATTTCAAAAATAACTGAAAATCTGAAATAAAGGATAGTAATTCCCAAGTGTATATTAATATCAAAAGCCAATATAATCTTATGAAAACACTTTATTTTTATCAACAGCATACTCTCTTTAGCAGAGCATTGCGCCTACCCCAAATTATCATTCAAAGAAAAGGGAAACTTAGCTTGTTTACAACCTTGGCCATGCTGCTACTGTCACTATCTGTTCATGGACAAGCATCAAATAAGATACTGATCAACTCCGGATGGGAAATGCAAGACGCAGCCATAATTTTCAAAGAAGGTATGAAAGCCGGATGGGAAATGGAAAACGCTGCAAAAGTTCCACAAGAGGGTAAAGTAATCTCTACAGTAAAATATCAACCTTCAGGTTGGTATAAAGCAACAGTTCCCGGAACCGTTCTCACGACTTTAGTAAATAACGGTGTTTATCCCGAACCGCTATACGGAGAGAACAATCGCCCTGAAGTAATACCGGAATATCTTTGTCACACAGACTGGTGGTACAGAAATGAAGTTATGATCCCGGAGTCATATAAAAACAAAACTATATGGCTCAATTTCGACGGAATTAACTACTCTGCCGATATTTGGGTAAATGGACGTCGGGTAGGTCCGATCAAAGGAGCATTCATACGAGGCAATTTCGATATTACGCCATTCGTTAAACCCGGGCAAACAGCTGTTATTGCCGTCCGTATTTCTCCTCAACCAAATACCGGAGTTCCTTTCGAACATATTATGGGTACGGTTGGAGGTCCGTGCGGAGGTGTGGGTCGCCTTGACGGGCCGACCTTCGGATGTTCCAACGGATGGGACTGGTTGTCCGGAATCCGAGATCGAAACAGCGGAATATGGCAAGACGTCTTTCTTTCTGCAACAGGTCACGTATTAATGAAAGATCCATTAATTACATCGGATTTGCCGTTACCACGTACCGATAAAGCTTCCGTAACTGTACAAACAACAGTACAAAATATAACCGGAAATGCACAAAAAGGTATAATCAAAGGAAGTTTCAACAATGTAAAGTTCGAAAAAATGGTAGAAATCGCCCCTTGGCGATCACTGACATTTACATTCGATCCTAAAGAGTTTACTCAACTAAATATCGAAAATCCGAAACTTTGGTGGCCTAACGGATTAGGAGAACAGAATCTTTATTCTATGCATTTGTCTTTTGAAATAGACGGAAAAGTTTCTGATGAGAAAGAGATAACATTCGGTATCCGAGAAGTATCATACGATATCCCCGAAAGTGAGAATCTGGGTCTTACGGTAAATGGGGTACGCATATTTTGTAAAGGAGGCAATTGGGGATTGGATGAAGCCCTGAAGCGAATCGATCCCAAACGGTTAGAAGCTCAGATACGCATGCATAAAGATGCCAATTTCAACATGATACGTCTATGGGGAGGACAAGCCGCAAGCAAAATCCTCTACGACCTTTGCGATAAATACGGTATAATGATTTGGGACGAATTCTGGCAATTCAATGCAGCAGATCCTCTCGACCAAGATCTTTACATGGCAAATGTCCGCGATAAAATATTAAATTTCCGCAATCATCCGTCACTGGTTATATGGTGTGCGCGCAACGAAGCGTATCCTCCTAAATATCTCGATGACGCTGTACGCTACGTTCTTGCAGAGCTCGATCCCCTACGCCATTATCAATCCAATTCCGGTGGTGGAGGCGGATGCAATTCAGGAGGTCCGTATGAATGGCAGACTCCGGTAGATTATTATCGTTTTTCCGAAAGCAAAAAATTCAATAAAAAAGAAACATTTAAAACAGAAATCGGTCCTCAATCTATACCGACATTGGAATCTATTCAAGGCATGATACCGGAAAAAGATTGGACAAGTATTACCGATGCATGGGCAGAACATAATTTCATTTCAGGAGGTGGACGTAACCTAATGAAAACAATGACAAAACGTTATGGAAAAGTTGTCAATGTAGCTGATTTTGTCCGTAAATCACAAATGATGAATTATGAAGGTTTTCGTGCTTTATATGAAGGACGAATAGGTAAAATGTTTTCCCCGGCACAAGGAATATTGTTATGGATGAGTGTTCCCGCCCAACCGAGCTTTGTTTGGCAAATGTTCCACTATGATTTAGAACCGAACGCCTCTTTCTTCGCTTTACAAAAAGCTTGTGAACAAATACACATTCAATTCAACGAAACAGAGAATGGTATAATACAGGTAATTAATCATGAGCCGAAGGCATTAAGCAGGGCTTATGCAAAAATTACAATTTACAATATCGACGGGTCTGTTGCAGCCGAAAAGAGTTATGGAGTAAATGCTTCTGCCTGTTCGGTAAATAAAATAAGCGACATTGAATGGCCTTCGAACTTATCTCCGGTTCATTTTATAAAACTCGAACTCCGAGACTCTGACGGGAAACTGGTCTCAGACAATTTTTACTGGCGAGGGATCTCTTCAAAACCAAACGACCTCACCGCTCTTGAATCAATACCTGTCGTAAAACTCGCAACGAAAGCCTCTACCCGTACAAAAGACGGAAAAATATTCATCGATGTTATTTTGCGCAACCCGAGTAAAAACATCGCTTTAATGACTCACTTGCAATTGCATCGAGGGAAAACCGGGAAACGTGTACTTCCGGTATATTACAGCGACAATTACATTTCTTTAGCACCGAAAGAAGAGAAAAAAATAACAATCGAAGCAGATATTGCTAATCTCAAAGGAGAAAAACCGCTCGTTTTGGTCGACGGATGGAATATCAAAGTATCCTCATCAACTTATATCGCCCCGAATAAAAATGCAGAAGTAAATAGTTGGCCTAAATCAGAGTTTACATTCACTGCTCCAAAATTAGAACCGTCCGATGAAATCCGCATCAATTGTTCCGGATATAACAGAGACGGATTTTCTAAAGATCCGGGCTTTCTTGAAGGAGCTTTAGGATATTGTACTGAAGATGTCGATGTAAGTGCACCTATGTCAGGACCTGAAGCAATATACAAGACGGTTCGCTGGGGATCTTGTTCCTATCCGAATTTGATGAATAATCCAAATGGAATTTACACGGTCAGACTACACTTTGCAGAGTTGGATAAAAATACACCTCCGGGAAAACGTCGCTTCAACGTATTGATCAACGGCAAAACCGTATTGACAAATTTAGATGTTATTAAAGAAGCCGGAAGTAAATTTAAAGCTCTCGTTAAAGAAATTAAAGGAATTGTTCCCGATAAAGATCAAAAAATCACAATTGAATTGAAAGATATAAAATCAGGAGCTCCACAAATTTGTGGCTACGAAATATTCCCTGAATAAAAAATTTCAGAGACAGAGTGTTTAATTTTGCGCGGACAGTTTTTGATAATAGTTTTCAAAGGCATTCTTCTGTCCCGATAAAAGTGTAGCGTAGATGTGCAGGAACGAGTGAACATACCGGAAAAGACTCGAAAAATCCGGATATAGAACTTTTACCGGTCTCTAAAAATAAACAGGTTGCTTTAATATTCTTACCTAAAGCAGCCTGTTTCATGTCCTATAGTTATCATCTTTTTTAGTCACCTTCCATTAAGCTCCTCTCAAGAGGAAAACGTCCTAAAAATACAGCAACATGTAAATTTTATATTTTCTAAGAGCCTGTCTAAATTTTCCAATTAGAAAATATTATCAAGTCATTTTTGCGCTTTCTTCCGGCCTATTTTCCCGTTTTCACTCGTCAGATAGCCCGCTATCATCCTCATAAAAACAGAAAAATATCCTCGTAAGAAACTCTCAAATCTGACCCGAGCAAAATTTAGACAAGCTCTAAGAAAGACAAAAGGATATACAAAAAAATAAATTAAATAGGTAAAACTAATCGCTAAATCTGTATTTTTGCAAAATATCGAAACAGCATAATTAAACATAACATATAAATGGGAAAAGAAAAAATAATATTGACCGCAGATCGCCCGACCGGGAAATTACACATCGGACATTATGTTGGGTCGTTGAAACGAAGAGTAGAGCTGCAAAATTCAAACTTATACGACAAAATATTTATTATGATTGCCGATGCTCAGGCTCTTACCGATAATGCAGAAAACCCTGAAAAAGTTCGTCAGAATATAATAGAGGTAGCTTTAGATTACTTAGCATGCGGAATCGATCCGACAAAATCGACCATATTCATCCAATCCCAAATACCGGAACTTTGCGAACTGGCTTTTTACTACATGAATCTGGTAACGGTCTCCCGACTGCAAAGGAATCCTACTGTAAAAACAGAAATACAGATGCGAAATTTTGCGACCTCGATTCCTGTGGGATTTTTCACCTATCCCATCAGCCAAGCATCTGATATCACAGCTTTCAAAGCGACAACAGTTCCTGTCGGAGAAGACCAAGAACCGATGTTGGAACAAACAAGAGAAATAGTCCGGAAATTCAATGCCGTTTATGGAGAAACCTTGATTGAACCGGAAATTTTATTGCCGGATAACTCTGCCTGTCTGAGACTTCCGGGAACAGACGGGAAAGCCAAAATGAGCAAATCATTGAACAATTGCATATATTTATCGGAATCTGCAGACGACTTACAAAAAAAAATAATGAGTATGTTTACCGATCCCGGACATTTACGTGTACAAGATCCGGGGAAAATTGAAGGGAATACAGTATTTACTTATCTCGACGCATTCTGCAAACCCGAACATTTTGAGAAATACCTGCCAGACTATCCTAACCTTGACGAATTAAAAGCTCACTATCAAAGAGGAGGATTGGGAGATGTTAAAGTTAAAAGATTTTTGAACGCAATCATGCAGGAAGAATTAGAACCGATACGTTCAAGACGAAAAGAGTTCGAAAAAGATATTCCAGCAATTTATAATATATTGAAAAAAGGAAGCGAAGTAGCAAGAGAAGCGGCAGCCGATACACTTTCTGATGTTCGCAAAGCAATGAAGATCAATTATTTCGATGACGATGAACTAATTGCAGAACAATCGAAAAAATTTGGGCAACAATAACCCTACCACCTATTATATAATAATCTCAAAAAATCATAACCCTCGAAAAGTTGAAAACAAGAACTTTCGAGGGTTATTTATGCCTTCAAACTGACGTTTTCATTCATCTAAATTTGTCTATAATATAGCTAAGTTAACCTTATTATACCATAAAATCATGAATACGCATTTTTTTAAAGGACTTTTTACATCTTTGCTTTTATCTCTCAATTTTGTAATTTATGCCTCAAACTCAAACATAGAATGGATGAATGGATACATAATTACACACAATAACGACACTATACATGGAATACTCGGCTATAGAAATGGAGATGGCGATTGGAGAGAATGTTTATTTAAAAATAGTCCACAATCGGAAATCATAACCTACATACCTGAAGAAATTATCTCTTACGGTTATGAAAAAGGGTTGACATACATATCAAAAGAAATAGATATTCCTCATTTCAAAAAATATGTTTTTATAGAAACATTATTGACCGGAAATATAAATTTATACTATTTGAAGATAGGAGTCTGCTCTGAATATCCTGACGGAAAATCTTCTTTTATAGCAGAAGTTCCTTCAGGAAAAATGATTGAACTAAAAGAGGACAAAAATCTAAAGACCGAAAATATTACACGACAACAAAACAAAGCAAAATTAAATTTTCTTTTTGCTGAATATCCAGAACTTAAGCCACAAATCGATAATACCAGAATTGATAGAAAAAGCCTGATCGAACTATTCAGTAATTTTCATAAAATTATATGCTCCGACTTCTCCTGTGTATCATATAAAGAGAGAAATTCTCCTCGAAGATGGTGGATCTCCCCTCAGGCAGGGGCTGTAATAAATCATTATAATGATCTCAACGGTTGGCATCCGGGATTTGCCATCGGCTCATTTGTAGCGACAAATTTAAGTAAATTCTCCGATCGCTTTGTTTTCAATATCGGATTAGAGCTAAACACGTCTCCTGATTATTTATATTGGACAGAATTCCCTTCAACCCAAAAAGGATGGTCCTATACCCTCACAAACTACTATACAATAGAAAGTCGTGTAATGAATGGAACTGCCAGACCATTTTTTGAAATCGGAGTACATCATGGATATCTCATTGCACAACAATACAAAGCAGATAACGCAATCAATGTTTATAACTGGGGAATTATAGCCGGCATAGGAATGTACTTACATTTGAAAAAATGTGAACTGCCTATCCGAATCCGGTACTGTTATGGGAACAAAGTAGATATGGCAACTTTGACAATAGGCTATACATTCAAGCTAAAATAGAATGCTCTGATTATCTCAAGTTTTATTAAGAGCCTACCTAAATTTTACTCAGACCTAACTAAAGAATGTTTTTTCGTTTTACGACAAAACATCCTCGAAAGAAAATCTTAAAACTGACTCGAGTAAAATTTAGACAACAAGTCCTAAGAAAAAGTACCTTTTTCTTTTTATTTATAATTATTCTAAATAACTTTGTGAAATAAAAATTTAAAGTTATGGGACATTGTCATGACCATATCCATCACACACCTCATGTAGAAAATATAAATCGAGCATTTATATGGGGAATCGGTTTGAACCTTGCATTCGTTATTGTAGAAGCCGGGGCAGGATTATATCTGAACTCCCTTGCATTATTATCTGACGCAGGACATAACTTAAGCGATGTAGTCAGTCTCATATTGGCATTATTGGCTTTTCGCCTTATGAAGGTAAAGGCTTCGGTAAACTATACATACGGATATAAAAAAAGTACAATTCTGGTATCTTTGCTAAATGCGATCATTTTATTAGTTGCCGTAGGAGTAATATTTTCTGAAAGTATAGAAAAGCTAAAAAATCCACAGCCTATCGAAGGCGATGCCATTGCCTGGGTCGCCGGAATCGGGATTTTAATCAATGCTTTTACAGCCTGGCTTTTTTTTAAAGATCGTAAACACGATCTTAACATTAAAGGTGCTTACCTGCACATGGCAGCCGATACTCTTGTTTCGGTCGGAGTATTGATTTCTGGTATAATCATACAATACACAGATTGGTACATGATAGACCCTATTATTGGACTGATCGTTGCTATCGTCATTTTAATATCAACATGGAATCTACTCCACGACAGCCTACGCCTATCATTAGACGGAGTGCCTGTCGGAATTAATCCCGATAAAATCAGGACATTACTATTGGAAGACAATAGAGTAAAAGAAATACACCATCTTCATATATGGGCAATCAGCACGACTCAGACAGCTTTAACGGCTCATATAGTTATAAACTCGTTCTCCGACAGTCAAAATCTGAAATGCCATTTGAAAGAAATGCTGAGAAAAGCGAACATCCAACACGCCACATTAGAAATGGAGCTTCCCGGAGAACATTGCGAAGGGAATTGCTGTTAATTACAAGATATGAATATTTTCAAGAAATTAAAAACAACCCATAAAACCCAATCAGGAGCTCTGGATTTACTTAAATATATCGGTCCGGGATTGCTTGTTACTGTCGGGTTTATAGATCCCGGGAATTGGGCTACAAATTTAGCTGCCGGATCTTCATTTGGCTACGCATTACTATGGGTAGTAACATTCTCTTCCATTATGTTGATTATCATCCAACATAACGTCGCTCATTTGGGAATCGTTACGGGATTATGCCTTGCAGAGGCCACCAACAAATATATTCGCAAAACAGTCTCCCGACCAATATTAGGCTCTGCGATATTAGCAAGCATATCTACCTCGCTTGCCGAAATACTCGGAGGAGCAATCGCTTTAGAAATGTTGTTCGATATTCCGATAAAAGCAGGAGCTGTCATCATAACAATTGCTTGTATTATTATGCTGTTCAGTAATACATACAGTAAAATCGAACGGTGGATTATCATGTTTGTCTCAATAATAGGACTTTCTTTTCTCTATGAACTGACATTGATAGATGTAGAGTGGACAAACACCGCAAAAAGCTGGGTAACACCATCTTTCCCTGACAATTCATTATTGATTATAATGAGTGTACTCGGAGCTGTTGTTATGCCACATAATCTTTTCCTTCATTCCGAAGTCATTCAAAGCCGAGAATGGAATTTAGAGAATGAAAACGTAATAAAGAAGCAATTAAAATATGAATTCTACGACACGCTACTCTCTATGGGAATAGGTTGGGCTATTAACTCTGCAATGATCATCCTTGCCGCAGCAACTTTTTATAAACAAGGAGTCGTTGTGGACGAACTTAGTCAGGCGGCTAATTTACTTACCCCCCTCGTCGGAAACAATGCAGGAGTCATATTTGCAATTGCCCTATTATTTGCAGGAATTTCATCGACCATTACATCGGGAATTGCAGGGGCTTCTATTTTCGCGGGTTTTTTCAACGAGGCTTATAGTCCGAAAGACATTCATACGAAAATAGGAACATTACTCTCTTTTATTCCGGCTTTATTGCTCATCTTTTTCATCAAAGATCCGTTTCAGGGGCTTATCATATCCCAAATGCTGTTGAGCGTACAACTTCCTATTACCGTATTCACACAAATTTATCTGACTTCCTCTAAAAAAGTAATGGGTAAACACGTCAACAAAAAATCGACGACAATCATCCTTTTATCTTTAGGGACATTAGTTACGATTTTGAATATAGCGTTATTAATAAGCCTATTTTAAAATTTTGTACAAATCTTTTTTGAGAGCTTTTTTTGAAAAAATTTTCTTCCTGATAAAAAAACGAATGGGTTAAAGACATGTAAGAACGTGAAAACAGTCCGGAAGAAAACGCCCAAATGACCTGATAATATTTTTTGTCGGAAAATTCAGACAAGATTTTGGCAGAGCTATCATAATTTGTAGGTATAGAAAGACCTTATTTTCATAAGTTCAGGGGATTGATGCAGGAGGATATATCTTATTACTTTGCCAAAAACAAATAATTTTAAATTATGATAGGTATATTTTTCGGCAGTACAACAGGAACAACAGAGTCCGTAGCCAACCAAATTGCACAAGAATTAGGAATATCCTCTACAGATATTCACAATGTATCCGAAACCCCAGTAGAAGCGACAGACAAATACGATTGTTTGTTATTAGGCTCATCGACATGGGGGTGTGGAGAATTACAAGACGATTGGTATGATTTCATAAAATCATTAAAAAGTCAGAATTTGAATGGGAAAAAAGTCGGTATATTCGGATGTGGAGACGGTGAATCATATCCCGACACATTTTGTGACGCAGTAGGATTAATTTATGATGAATTATCTGAAAGCGGTTGTAACTTTATCGGTAGTTTCGAACCCAAAGACTATGCCGTAACGGATTCTTTAATTTGCAGAAACGGAAAATTCGTAGGTCTGGCAATCGATGATTGTAATGAAAGTTCACAAAAAGTATCAGAACGCATACACGAATGGTGTAACTTAATCAAAAAAGAAATTGAATGAGTGTAGAAGATTATAACCGCTTTGACTCTATAAAAGTATTTCTTCACCAGATTTATGAATTTAAGAAAGGAGTCCGTAATCTGGTTCTCTGTACGATGTGCAAATCTTGCGCCGATCTTGTCACAGAACGATTAAGGGAGCAGAAAATCGAGTATTTGATTCAAGAAGTCGTACAAAATAAAGTCAATTTATATTTCGGAAAACGTTCTTGTCTGGAAACCGTACGGACATTCATCGATAAACCGTTAAATAAACTTTCTCCAGAAGAAGATTTTATATTAGGGGCAATGTTAGGCTATGATATTACAATGCAGTGTGAACGATTCTGTAAAAAAAAGACAATAACACGAACTGCATAGCATAATAAAATAAAAAGAGATCGCCTGAAAAATTTTCAGGCGATCTCTTTTTATTTAGAAATCTAAAATTAAAAATCCGTTACATTTTTCCGATTAGCAAATACTCGGTCAAATTCTTCTTTAGAACCGACAACCAACTTGTCAAATTCACGCTGACCAGTACCGGCAGGAATCAGATGTCCGCAAATTACATTTTCCTTCATTCCTTCAAGTTTATCTACTTTACCGTTAATCGCAGCTTCGTTCAACACTTTTGTAGTTTCTTGGAACGAAGCAGCCGACATAAAGCTAGAAGTCTGAAGAGCCGCACGAGTAATACCTTGCAAAATTTGTTCAGAAGTAGCAGGCACAGCATCGCGAACTTCTACCAAATGTAAATCGCGACGTTTCAATGCAGAGTTTTCATCTCTCAATTTACGAGCAGTCACAATCTGTCCCGGTTTCATTGTCTGAGAATCTCCGGCATCGATAACCACTTTTTTACCCCAGATACGATCATTTTCCTCCATAAATTCGTGCTTATCGATAATCTGTTGTTCCAAGAAACGGGTATCACCCGGATCTATTACCATTACCTTACGCATCATTTGGCGAACGATAACCTCAAAGTGTTTATCATTGATTTTCACACCTTGCAAACGATACACATCCTGAACTTCATTAACGATATATTCCTGAACAGCGGTCGGACCCTTAATCGCTAAAATATCAGAAGGAGTAATAGCGCCGTCCGAAAGCGGAGTCCCAGCCCGTACATAATCGTTCTCCTGTACCAATATTTGTTTTGACAAAGGAACTAAATATTTCTTGACCTGCCCGGTTTTAGAAGTTACAGAAATTTCACGATTACCGCGTTTCACTTTACCAAAATTGATTTCTCCATCGATTTCAGAAACGACAGCAGGGTTAGAAGGATTACGCGCTTCGAACAACTCGGTAACACGAGGAAGACCTCCGGTAATATCACCAGCTTTACCTACAGCACGCGGTATCTTTACAAACACATCTCCTGATTTTATTTTCTGACCTTCATCAACCATAAGGTGAGCTCCCATAGGCAATGAATAGGAGCGAATCACATCTCCTTTTTCATCCAAAATAAGAGCCGATGGAACTCGGGTTCTATCCTTAGATTCTATAATGATCTTTTCTCGGAGACCTGTTTGCTCGTCCGATTCGACTTTATAAGTCACCCCTTCAATTACATTATCGAACTTAACCTTACCGGTAGCTTCTGAAACGATAACGGCATTAAACGGATCCCATTCGCAAACGACATCTCCTTTTTTAAGAGTATCCCCACTATTAAAGTAAAGCTTAGAACCGTAAGGAATATTAGTTGTCGTCAATACGATTTTCGTATTCGGATCGATGATACGCATTTCAGCCAAACGACCTACGACAATCATCACTTTCTTTCCGGTTTCGTCAATACTATCTACGGTACGAAGTTCATCTATTTCAAGAATACCGTCATAACGTGAAGTGACATTCGATACAGCTGCAATATTAGAAGCAATACCACCCACATGGAATGTACGCAATGTCAACTGAGTTCCCGGTTCTCCGATAGACTGAGCTGCTATAACACCGACAGCTTCACCTTTTTGAACCAAACGGTTTGTAGCCAAATTACGTCCGTAACATTTAGCACAAACTCCCTTCTTCGATTCACAAGTCAATACCGAACGAATTTCTACACGTTCAATCGGTGAATCACTTATTTTCTTAGCAATATCTTCAGTTATTTCTTCACCGGCATGAACCAAAACCTCTCCGGTTAACGGGTGCTGAATATCATGTACAGAAACACGTCCTAAAATACGTTCTTCCAAAGAAGCGACTGTTTCTTCATTATTTTTCAACTCAGTACATACAAGACCTCTTAACGTACCGCAATCCTCTTCATGGATAATCACGTCATGGGCTACATCGACCAAACGACGGGTCAAGTATCCGGCATCTGCTGTTTTCAAAGCTGTATCGGCAAGACCTTTACGAGCACCGTGAGTAGAAATAAAATATTCCAATACAGACAATCCCTCCTTAAAGTTCGCCAAAATAGGGTTCTCAATAATCTGTCCGCCTTCTGCCCCCGATTTTTGAGGTTTTGCCATCAAACCACGCATACCGGAAAGCTGACGAATTTGTTCTTTAGAACCACGAGCTCCAGAATCCAACATCATGAATACAGAGTTAAATCCCTGATTATCATTTGTCAATTGTTTCATCAGAATATCCGACAATTTTGAATTGACATGAGTCCATGTATCGATAATCTGATTATATCGTTCATTATAAGTAATGAAACCCATGTTATAATTCGCCATGATCTGCTCTACGTTAGCATATCCTTCATTAACCAAGGCTTCCTTTTCAGGCGGAATAATCACATCGGCAAGGTTAAAGGACAAACCTCCCTTGAAAGCCATCTGATATCCTAAATTCTTAATATCATCAAGGAATTGAGCCGCACGAACAACTCCGCAAACTTTAATTACTTTACCGATAATACCACGTAAAGATTTCTTTGTCAGAATTTCATTAATATACCCGACTTCTACAGGAACTTTCTCATTTACCAAAACCCGACCCACAGAAGTCTCACGAAGTATATCTACAATATTTCCGTTTTCATCCAAATCCTTTACTACGACTTTTACAGGAGCATGAAGGGAAACTTTTCCTTCATTATACGCTATCTCGGCCTCTTCCGGTCCATAAAATACCAATCCTTCACCCAAAGAACCCGGGCGAAGTTTTGTAATATAATACAACCCGAGCACCATATCCTGAGACGGCACTGTAATAGGAGCTCCATTTGCAGGATTAAGAATATTATGAGCACCTAACATTAACATTTGAGCCTCCAGAATAGCTTCATTTCCCAGAGGTAAATGAACTGCCATCTGGTCACCGTCAAAGTCGGCGTTAAATGCCGTACATGCCAACGGATGCAATTGAATTGCCTTTCCCTCGATCATTTTCGGCTGGAAAGCCTGAATACCTAAACGGTGCAGTGTCGGGGCACGGTTCAGCAATACAGGGTGACCTTTCATCACATGTTCCAAAATATCCCATACTACAGGTTCTTTTCGGTCAACGATTTTCTTGGCAGATTTAACGGTCTTGACAATACCACGTTCAATCAGTTTTCGAATAACAAACGGTTTGTAAAGTTCCGCAGCCATATCCTTCGGAAGACCGCACTCGTGCATTTTCAATTCTGGTCCGACGACAATTACCGAACGTGCAGAATAATCGACACGTTTTCCCAACAAATTCTGACGGAAACGCCCTTGCTTTCCTTTTAAACTGTCAGAAAGAGATTTCAACGGACGATTGGCATCGGTTTTTACAGCACTCGACTTACGGGAATTATCCAATAAAGAGTCTACAGCCTCCTGAAGCATACGTTTTTCATTTCGTAAAATCACTTCGGGAGCTTTAATCTCCATCAAACGTTTCAAACGATTGTTACGGATGATCACACGACGATAAAGATCATTCAAATCAGACGTTGCAAAACGTCCGCCGTCCAAAGGGACAAGAGGACGCAGTTCCGGCGGAATAACCGGAACGACTTTCAGAATCATCCATTCAGGACGATTTCGCTGTTTTGAAGCCCGGAAAGACTCCACAACTTGAAGACGTTTCAATGCTTCGTTTTTACGCTGTTGAGAACCATCTGTGCTGGCACGATGACGCAATTCATACGAAAGCTCGTCCAAGTCCAGACGTGCCAAAAGATCATAGATAGCTTCAGCTCCCATTTTCGCAATAAACTTATTGGGATCTGTATCATCCAACATCTGATTTTCTTTAGGTAGAGAATCCAGAATATCCAAATATTCTTCTTCCGAAAGCAAATCATACACGGCCAAATCGTCTTTTACTCCCGGTTGTATCACAACATACCGTTCATAATATATAATTGCATCCAACTTTTTAGTCGGCAACCCAAGCAAATATCCGATCTTATTGGGTAAAGAGCGGAAATACCAAATATGAGCGACAGGAACGACCAATTGAATATGTCCCATACGCTCACGACGTACTTTCTTTTCCGTAACTTCTACACCGCAACGATCACAAACAATGCCCTTGTAACGTATGCGTTTATACTTCCCGCAATGACATTCATAATCTTTTACCGGTCCGAATATACGTTCACAGAACAAACCGTCCCGCTCAGGTTTATATGTACGGTAATTGATGGTTTCTGGTTTCAGGACTTCACCGCTCGACCCTTCAAGAATTTCTTCCGGAGAAGCCAAACCTATGGAAATCTTCGAAAAGTTACTCTTTATCTTGTTCTCTTTTCTAAAAGCCATATATTTAATTTATAAAGCGTTATCAGAATTGAAGCGCCTCCGTTCTTTACAGACGGAGGATCGCTGCTTCTATTTTATTATTCTAAAGTGATACTAAGACCAAGACCTCTCAATTCATGTAGCAATACATTGAGAGACTCAGGAATACCCGGATTCGGCATCGGTTCGCCCTTAACAATAGCTTCATAGGCTTTAGACCGGCCTACCACATCGTCAGATTTAATAGTCAGAATTTCCTGAAGTATATGAGCAGCACCGAATGCTTCCAATGCCCAAACCTCCATTTCTCCAAAACGCTGACCTCCGAACTGTGCCTTACCGCCCAATGGCTGTTGAGTAATCAAAGAGTACGGACCTATAGAACGGGCATGCATCTTATCTTCAACCATATGACCAAGCTTCAGCATATATATTACACCGACTGTCGCTGGTTGGTCAAAACGTTCTCCGGTATGACCATCATACAAATAAGATTTTCCATAGCGAGGCAATCCGGCTTTATCCGTCCACTCATTCAAGTCATCAAGACTTGCACCATCAAAAATCGGAGTTGCGAATTTCTCGCCCAATTTTACACCAGCCCATCCTAAAACAGTCTCAAAAATCTGACCTAAGTTCATACGAGAAGGCACACCCAGAGGGTTCAATACGATATCCACCGGAGTACCGTCTTCGAGGAACGGCATATCTTCCTGACGTACAACACGAGACACAATACCTTTGTTACCGTGACGCCCGGCCATCTTATCTCCTACACTAATCTTACGTTTCTTTGCAATATAAACTTTTGCCAACTGAACAATACCTGAAGGAAGTTCATCTCCGATAGAAATATCAAATTTACGACGGCGTAATTCAGCATCGATTTCTTTATATTTCTTCAGGTAATTCATAATAGTTGCTCGGATCAGATCATTTTTAGCCGGATCTGTAGTCCACTTACTAACTTGGATCGATGTATAATCTATCTCAGACAATGCTTTCTGAGAAAATTTAGCACCTTTTGCGATAACCTCAGTTCCTAAATAATCTTTCACACCTTGTGAAGTCTTACCGTTAGTCAGAACCATCAATTTTTCGATCAATAAATCTTTAAGAGCCGCCTGCTTTACTTCATACTCTTCATCAAGTTTAGGCAAGATAGCTTTATCACTCAATTTAGATTTACGTTTCTTGATGGCACGAGAGAAAAGATTAGTTCCGATTACCACACCCTTTAAGGAAGGTGTAGCTTTCAATGATGCATCTTTCACATCTCCGGCTTTATCTCCGAATATCGCACGTAAAAGTTTTTCTTCTGGTGAAGGATCAGATTCACCTTTAGGTGTAATCTTACCAATCATTATATCTCCGGGACCGACATGAGCTCCGATACGGATAATACCGCGCTCATCCAAATCCTTAGTGGCATCTTCACTTACATTCGGGATATCCGAAGTAAGCTCTTCCATACCTCGTTTCGTTTCACGGACTTCAAGAGAATATTCATCGACGTGTACCGATGTCAATATATCTTCACGAACGACACGTTCATTCAATACGATAGCATCCTCATAATTATATCCTTTCCAAGGCATGAAAGCCACTTTTAAATTCTTACCCAAAGCCAATTCTCCGTTTTCGGTAGAATATCCTTCTGTAAGAATTTGACCGGCAACCACACGATCTCCCTTATGACAAATCGGACGCAAATCGACAGTTGTACTCTGATTTGTCTTACGGAATTTCGGTATTGTATATTCTTTAACCGCATCTTCGAAACTAACGAATTCCTCGTCTTCGGTACGATCATAACGAATACGTATCGTAGTAGCATCGACAAATTCGATCACTCCTGCTCCTTCAGCTGTAATCTGCGTACGCGAGTCACGTATCAATTGACCTTCAAGACCTGTACCCACGATAGGAGCCTCTGTACGAAGCAAAGGTACGGCTTGACGCATCATGTTAGATCCCATCAATGCACGGTTAGCATCATCATGTTCAAGGAACGGAATCAAAGATGCGGCAATAGAAGCAATCTGTGTAGGAGAAACGTCCATCAACGAAACTTCTTCCGGAGCTACCACAGGGAAATCCGCATTCAAACGGGCTTTTACACGTGAACGAACAAATTTTCCGTCATCATCCAAAGGCGCATTACCTTGTGCAATAATATGTCCTTCTTCCACTTCTGCCGTCAAATAGACAATACCGTTATCGGACAGATCCACTTTCCCATTTTCTACCTTACGATAAGGAGTTTCAATAAATCCGAGATCATTGATCTTTGCATATACACAAAGAGAAGAGATAAGACCGATATTAGGACCTTCTGGAGTTTCAATAGGACAAAGACGTCCATAATGAGTATAGTGAACGTCACGAACCTCGAAACCGGCACGCTCACGAGACAAACCGCCCGGACCTAAAGCCGACATACGACGTTTATGAGTCATTTCGGCCAACGGGTTAGTCTGGTCCATAAACTGTGATAATGCATTCGTCCCGAAGAATGTATTAATTACCGAAGAAATTGTCTTGGCATTAATCAAATCGATCGGAGTAAACACTTCATTATCCCGTACATTCATCCGTTCACGGATCGTACGTGACATACGAGCTAAACCAACACCGAATTGGTTATAAAGCTGTTCTCCGACAGTACGTACACGACGATTACTTAAATGGTCGATGTCGTCTACATCGGTTTTCGAATTTATCAACTCTATCAGATATTTGATAATTTCGATAATATCTTCTTTTGTCAATACTTTCACGTCGGGCGGAGTAGAAAGGTTCAATTTTTTATTGATCCGATAACGTCCTACTTCTCCCAAATCATATCTCTTCTCAGAGAAAAACAGATTTGTAATCACTTCGCGTGCACTCGCATCATCTGCAGGTTCGGCATTGCGAAGCTGACGATATATATATAATACAGCCTCTTTTTCAGAATTACTGGAGTCTTTCTGAAGAGTGTTGTAAATAATCGAATAATCAGACAGATTCCGTTCTTCCTTGTGCAATAATATATTTTGAACACCAGATTCGAGAATCTCTTCTATATGACTCTCCTCGAGAACGGTCTCACGATCTATAATAACTTCATTACGTTCAATAGATACCACTTCGCCGGTATCTTCATCCACAAAGTCTTCGACCCAAGTCTTCAACACACGGGCAGCCAAACGACGCCCCAAAGCTTTCTTCAGATTGGTCTTATTGACCTTTATTTCTTCTGCCAAACCGAAAATCTCAAGAATATCTTTATCGCTTTCGAAACCGATTGCACGCAATAAAGTAGTCACGGGCAATTTTTTCTTCCGGTCGATATAAGCATACATCACATTATTGATATCGGTTGCAAATTCGATCCAAGAACCTTTAAAAGGTATGATTCTGGCTGAATACAATTTGGTTCCGTTCGCATGTGTACTTTGCCCGAAGAATACACCGGGAGACCGATGCAACTGGGATACGACAACACGTTCGGCTCCATTAATAACAAATGTACCTTTAGCAGTCATGTACGGAATAGGACCCAAATACACATCCTGTATCACGGTATCGAAATCTTCGTGATCGGGATCTGTACAATACAACTTCAGTTTTGCCTTTAAAGGTACACTGTAAGTCAACCCTCTTTCTATACACTCATCTATTGTATATCTAGGCGGATCAATGTAATAATCCAAAAATTCGAGGACAAAATTGTTACGAGTATCTGCAATAGGAAAATTTTCTGCAAATACTTTATACAATCCCTCATTTTTTCGTTTTTCGGGGGGTGTATCAAGTTGAAGAAAGTCTTGAAATGACTTCAATTGAACTTCAAGAAAATCCGGATATTCTAGCGGACTCTTAATTGAAGCAAAATTTACCCGTTGTTTACCAATATTTGAAGACATTTATTAAATGGAATTAATTGAACTTAATTTAAAATATATACACAAAAAGGTAAAGAGGCCTCTCACTGAGGACTCTTTACCAAAGTACCTGAATATCAGGAAATACTATTTAAGTTCAACTTCAGCTCCAGCTTCTTCTAATTGTTTTTTCAATGCTTCAGCTTCGGCTTTAGCCAAACCTTCTTTCAAGTTGCTAGGAGCACCGTCAACCATATCTTTAGCTTCTTTCAAACCAAGACCGGTCAATTCTTTTACTAATTTAACAACAGCCAACTTGTTAGCACCAGCGGCTTTCAAAACAACATCGAAAGATGTTTTTTCTTCAGCAGCTGCACCAGCAGCGGCAGGAGCAGCAACAGCAACAGCTGCAGCAGCAGGTTCAATACCGTACTCGTCTTTCAAAATTTGAGCAAGTTCGTTTACTTCTTTTACGGTCAGGTTTACTAATTGTTCTGCAAAAGCTTTCAAATCTGCCATTTTTGTATGATTTAATTTGTTATTTTTACTAATTTATTTTCTAAAAAATTATCTTTCTGATAGAGTTTGCAATACTCCATGTATTGTAGAACCGCTTGATTGAAGTGCCGATACAACGTTCTTCGCAGGCGATTGTAACAGAGCGATAACATCAGCGATAAGTTCATTTTTACTCTTAATAGCAACTAATGCATCAAGTTGATCAGCTCCATAGAAACTTTCTTCAACATAAGCAGCTTTGAAACCAAGAAGGTCAGAGTTTTTCTTAAAATCCTTGATCAATTTTGCAGGAGCATTACCTGTATTAGAGAACATTATGGTCGTAGAGCCTTTCAAGCAATCGTAAAGCGGGCTATAATCCGTTTCCAGACTTTCCATCGCCTTATGCAACAATGCATTTTTTACAACCAGCATTTTAATATCATTCTTAAAACACTCGCGTCTCAATGCACTAGTTTTCTCGGCATTCAAGGCAGATGTTTCTGTCAGATAAAAATGACTGTATTCCTTGAGTGTGGCTGCGATCTGTTCTATTACTGTGCTTTTATCTTCCTTTTTCATAATTCAATTTTTTAAATCTCATCAATTGATTTCGGATCGATCTTAATACCCGGACTCATTGTACTTGAAAGATAAACACTCTTAACATACGTGCCTTTAGCAGCTGTCGGTTTCAATTTTATCAAAGCTGAAATAAACTCTCTTGCATTGTCGCGAATTTGTTCAACAGAGAAAGAAACTTTTCCTACAGAAGCATGCACAATACCGTTCTTATCTACTTTGAAATCAATCTTACCCTGTTTTACCTCTTTAACCGCTTTTCCGATTTCATTGGTAACAGTTCCGCTCTTAGGGTTAGGCATCAAGCCTCGCGGACCTAACACACGACCCAAAGCACCAATTTTACCCATAATAGCAGGCATAGTGATGATCACGTCAATATCAGTCCAACCACCTTTGATCTTTTCGATATATTCATCTAACCCAACATAGTCGGCACCGGCTGCTTTAGCATCAGCTTCCTGATCGGGAGTACAAAGTACCAATACCCGAGTCTGCTTTCCGGTTCCATGAGGAAGAGAAACTACGCCTCTCACCATCTGGTTAGCTTTACGTGGGTCAACGCCTAAACGAACATCAACATCAACAGAAGAATCGAACTTCGTAAAAGTAATTTCCTTTACCAAAGCTGAAGCTTCGCTGAGTGAATAGGCCTTCCCTGCTTCAATTTTGTCTAAAGCTAACTTTTGATTTTTTGTCAGTTTACCCATTTCAATTGAAGTTTATTAATTATTTACCGGGAATTCCCCATTTACGGTTATACCCATACTTCTAGCTGTACCAGCAACCATCGTCATCGCTGATTCTAAAGTAAAACAGTTCAAATCGACCATTTTGTCTTCAGCAATTGCTTTGACCTGATCCCAAGTAATCGAAGCCACTTTCTTACGATTAGGCTCTGCCGATCCACTCTTTACTTTTGCTGCTTCGAGCAATTGAATGGCAACAGGAGGAGTCTTAACGATAAAATCGAAAGATTTGTCACTGTAATAAGTAATTACAACAGGCAATACCTTTCCGGCTTTGTCTTGAGTGCGGGCATTGAATTGCTTGCAAAACTCCATAATATTAATCCCTTTAGAACCCAATGCAGGGCCTACAGGGGGAGATGGGTTTGCTGCACCTCCTTTAATCTGTAATTTGATCTGTCCAGCAATTTCTTTAGCCATTTTGTCTAATAATTTGATTTGTTATAAAACCAGGCATAACAATAGTGCGTAACCACTCTGCTACTCCTTCTCTACTTGCATAAAACCCAATTCGAGCGGTGTTTTACGCCCGAATATTTTCACCATAACTTTGAGTTTTTTCTTTTCGTTGTTTACCTCTTCGATCACACCGCTGAAACCATTGAAAGGACCGTAATTTACTTTTACGGTCTCCCCTACAAAATAAGGGATATTCAACTCTTCTCCACTTTCCTGAAGTTCATCTACAGCGCCCAACATCCGGCTAACCTCTGCAGGTCTTAAAGGATCGGGATTAGTAGTCCCTCCCAAAAAACCGATAACGTTAGTCGTATTACGCAAACGATGTGACACCTCTCCTACAAGAAGCGCCTCAACAAAGACATATCCCGGATAAAGATTTTTTTCTTTTGTGATCTTTTTTCCGTTACGAACAGAATAAACCTTTTCGGTTGGGATCAAAACCTGAGACACGTAATCACCAAGATCAGTATTCTTGATTTCTGCATCAAGATATTCTTTGACCTTGTTCTCTTTACCACTAATGGCACGTAAAACGTACCATCCTCTTTTTTGTTCAGACATTTTTATCTCCCCCGATTAGAACATTTTATTATAAATGAACTGCATGATATGGTCAAAACACTGGTCCATCGCAAATACCACTATAGCTATAATTAGGGAAGCAAACATGACAACTACAGCGCTATTGCTCAACTCGGATTTGGTCGGCCAAGATACCTTATAAACCAATTCGTTATAAGACTCTTTTATATTTGCAAGTATCTTTTTCATTCTCTTTTGAGTTTGCACGGGTCGAGAGACTCGAACTCCCGACACCTGGTTTTGGAGACCAGTGCTCTACCAACTGAGCTAGACCCGTATATCAATCAGCCTTTTCAGGCTGATTGAAAAATTTATTTTTAGTCAAGGATTTCAGTAATCTGACCAGAACCAACTGTACGTCCACCTTCACGAATAGCGAAACGCAAACCTACATTGATAGCAACCGGATAGATCAATTCTACCGTAATTGTAACGTGGTCACCCGGCATTACCATTTCAGTTCCTTCCGGCAAAGTAATTTCTCCGGTTACGTCTAATGTACGAATATAGAACTGAGGACGGTATTTGTTATGGAACGGTGTATGACGGCCACCTTCTTCTTTTTTCAAGATATAAACTTGAGCTTTAAATTTAGAATGAGGCGTAATCTGTCCCGGATGGCAAATCACCATACCACGTTTGATTTCATTCTTATCGATACCACGAAGTAACAAACCTACGTTGTCACCAGCTTCTCCCTGATCAAGAAGTTTACGGAACATTTCAACACCGGTAACTACAGATTTTTTACCGTCTGCACCTAAACCGATAATTTGAACTTCGTCACCAACTTTGATAACACCAGTTTCAATACGACCAGTAGCTACAGTACCACGACCTGTAATAGAGAATACGTCTTCAACCGGCATCAAGAATGGTTTATCGATATCACGCGGAGGCAGAGGAATCCATTCATCTACAGCGTTCATCAATTCCATTACTTTTTCTTCCCATTGCGGTTCTCCGTTCAATGCTCCAAGTGCAGAACCACGGATAATAGGAGTATTGTCACCATCATATTCATAAGCAGACAACAATTCTCTCATTTCCATTTCTACAAGTTCAAGCATCTCTTCATCGTCAACCATATCGCATTTATTTAAAAATACGACCAAACGAGGAACATTTACCTGACGAGCCAACAAGATGTGTTCACGAGTCTGAGGCATAGGACCATCAGTTGCAGCAACAACAATGATAGCACCATCCATCTGAGCAGCACCAGTAACCATGTTCTTTACATAGTCGGCGTGACCCGGACAGTCAACGTGCGCATAGTGACGTTTTTCTGTTTCGTATTCTACGTGTGAAGTATTAATAGTAATACCTCTTTCTTTTTCTTCAGGAGCATTGTCGATCTGATCGAAAGACTTCAATTCTGAAAGACCTTTTTTTGCCAACACTGTAGTGATAGCAGCAGTTAAAGTGGTTTTACCGTGGTCAACATGACCGATAGTACCAATGTTAACATGAGGCTTTGTCCGTTGAAACTGTTCTTTAGCCATAACTTAACTTGTTATTTATTTTTGATTAATGATTAGCATTCAAAACAAGAGCCGATGACGGGACTTGAACCCGTGACCTCTTCCTTACCAAGGAAGTGCTCTACCGCTGAGCTACATTGGCATTTAGAGCGGGAAACGGGACTCAAACCCGCGACCCTCAGCTTGGAAGGCTAATGCTCTATCAACTGAGCTATTCCCGCAATAAATTGTGGGCGAAGATGGATTCGAACCACCGAAGTCGTAAGACAGCAGATTTACAGTCTGCCCCATTTGGCCACTCTGGTATTCGCCCTAAAATTATTGAGCCGATGGAGGGATTCGAACCCACGACCCCGAGATTACAAATCACGTGCTCTGGCCAACTGAGCTACATCGGCAAAATTGCACCCATCGACATTATCGTCAATCCAATGCGAAACGGGTGCAAATTTAGCGATAAATTTTAAATTACAAAAATATTAGACTCTTTTTTTATTTAGCCCTCATTTTTTCCTTCATTTTCTGTAACTGCTTTACTAAAGCATCTACAGCCACATCTACAGCTTCCTCAAACGTATCTGCAACTTTACTTGAAAAAATGTCGTCAGACTTCGGAACCAACAATTTGATAGAGGCCTCTTTATTTTGAGCGGTCTCGGGCTTAACGACTTTCAAAACCACTTCTGCGGACATGATATCGTCACAGTACTGACCCAATTTCGCAACTTTTTTCTGAATAAAACTTTCGAGCTGTGTCGAAGCATCAAAATGAATCGATTGAATACTAATTTTCATAACGCCCTCCTTTTTTTCGGCTCGAGGATGAGCCTGTTTATAACTTTGTTTTAACTCTTCAAACGTAATATGCGTATACACTTCCGTTGAAGCTAAAGATTCATGTCCAAGCAACTCTTTTACACTATTCAGTTCTGCCCCGTTGTTCAACATCGCCGAAGCGAATGTATGACGCAATACATGAGGACTTTTTTTGGTCAACGTACTCACCATATTCAAATAACGAGTTACTATTCTATACACAAGTTCGGGATAAAGAGGCTTGCAATCTTCTTTTATAAAGAAAAATTCGCATTCTCCACCCACATTTCCGTCTCTGGCATTTCGATACTGCTCTATCTGAATACGGAGTTCTTCTCCAAAAGGAATGATTCGCTGTTTATTGCGCTTCCCCGTAACCTTCATCACAGACATAGAAATATCCACATCTGCATCTTTCAACCCAATCAACTCTCCGCGACGAATTCCGGTAGAATAAAACATATTTATAATCAGCCTATCCCTAACACCCCGAAAGTCATTCCCTAAATCAATACCATCCAACAACAAATCCATCTCTTCCTCTTTCAAGAAAGCCGGCAACGATTTACGCATCTTAGGCAACTGAATATTCCGTATAGGCGTGACAGAAATAATTCCTTTTTTGACCAAAAATTTAAAGAACGAACGTAATGCAGAAACCTTGCGACTAACAGACCGCGGTGATACACCTTTTTCGACCAGACATACAACCCAATCTCGAACCAAATCCAGATCTACAGACTCAGGAGAAAACTTTTCGGCCTTACACTCAACATAATAGGCTTCAAACTGCAATAAATCATTCCTATAAGACAGAACGGTATGAGAAGAATAATTCTTCTCATACCGAATATATCTTAAAAATGATTCAATACACATAAAGAGCGCAGCTTTTGACTTACGCTACGAATGTAAAAAAAAGAATTCAATCTTCCAACTAAAGGGAATGTTTTTATTCCTCTACTTGTTGCAATTTCTGAATATAAATGGCGCGCATTATTTTTTTACGATTAGCAACCGAAGGTTTTTCAAATGCCTGTCTGTTTCTAAGTTCTTTAATCACACCTGTCTTTTCAAATTTTCTTTTGAATTTCTTCAATGCTTTTTCAATGTTTTCGCCTTCTTTTACTGGAACTACTATCATATTTTTTATAATTAAAAGATTTTATCGTCTAAAAACGCGGTGCAAAATTAAACATTGTTTCTTGATAAACAAACCTTTCGATATTATTTTCACCGTTTAAAGTCCTTTTTTACATTTTTTGCACCAGAAAGAAGCTGTCCAGAATTTCATTCGAAGTTTAGAACCTGTTTAAATTTTACACAAACATCTTTTGAGAGTTATTCTCAAGTATGTTTTTCAAATTCGATATGAAAACGTAGAGAACTATGTGACTTGCAAAAACGGAGAAACATGTCGGAAAAGTTTGGACATATATTTTTATCGAAAATTTTGAACAGGCTCTTAAGACAACAAACTTATTCTTTGTTTTAATTAAGTACTCAATGACAAATGATCCTTTCAAATATGCACATTCTGTTTTTTATTTCTAAATATTAAATCATACCTTTGTATTCAAGTAGTTAATGATTTATATATCAATTATAAAGAATAGCTCCTATTAATTTAAGAAATAAAATTTACCGAATATGACTAAAAATCCAACTTTAGAACGAGTAAAAGCTCTTCGCCAAGCAATGGACGAACGACAACTATCGGCTTTTATCATTCCGGGAACAGATCCCCATTTAAGCGAATATAGTGCAAACCATTGGAAAGCTCGCGGATGGATATCAGGATTTAACGGATCAGCCGGAACTGCTGTCGTAACAAAAAAACAGGCCGGACTGTGGACTGATTCCCGCTACTTCCTTCAAGCTGGGATTCAGCTTGAAGGAAGCGATTTCACCTTATTTAAAGACGGGTTACCCGAAACCCCATCAATTCAAAAATGGTTGACAGACACATTACCTTCAGGATCTGTGATCGGAATAGACGGATCAATGTTTTCGTATAGTGAAGCCCAACAATTAAAACACTTCCTCGAAGATAAGGGATATTCTCTAATCTCAGATTTTACTCCGTTTGAAAAAATCTGGAATGACCGTCCTTCAATTCCGAACGATCCTATATTCGCGTATCCTGAGAAATATAGTGGGGAATCTACTGAAAGCAAAATATCCAGGATACTAAATAGAATAAAGGTAGAGGGCGCTAATGCCATCTTATTAGCAGCATTAGATGAAATTGCATGGTTCTTGAATATTAGAGGAACAGATGTTCCATGTAATCCCGTAGGAATTTGCTACTCTTATATATCGGAAAAAGAACGCGTATTATTTATTAATGCCCAAAAGATTAATAAAGACACAGCCGAATATCTACAAAAAAATAATATCAAACTCGCCCAATACGAAAAAATTTACGACTTCCTGAATACTCTTCCCGAATCAGAAACCATATTTATAGATCCTCGAAAGATCAATTACAGCTTGGTAAACGCTATATCAAGTGGACAAAAAATTATTTTCGGTAATTCTCCTATCACATGGGAAAAAAGTCTGAAAAATAAGACCGAAATAGCAGGATTTAAAGATGCAATGATACGAGACGGAGTCGCATTAGTTCATTTTTTCCGGTGGTTAGAATCTCATATAAAAGACGGAAACATTACGGAAATCACAATCAGCGAGAAACTAAGAGAATATCGTTCCCAGCAAGCTCTTTACGTCGGAGAAAGTTTTTCTACAATAGCAGGGTTCAATGCACACGGAGCAATTGTGCATTATAGCGCTACTCCTGAAACTGATGTAGCTCTAAAGCCGGCGGGATTTCTATTAATAGACTCCGGTGCGCAGTATCTCGACGGGACAACCGACATTACTCGTACCGTTGCTTTGGGAGAACTGAGTGCAAAACAAAAAAGAGATTTCACATTGGTATTAAAAGGACATATCGGTATTGCTACTTGCCAGTTTCCTCAAGGAACAAGAGGTTCTCAAATCGATATTTTGGCACGGCGATTTCTTTGGAACGAAGGACTGAACTACCTACACGGGACAGGTCATGGCATCGGACATTTTCTTAATGTGCACGAAGGTCCTCAGAACATCCGTTTAGAAGAGAATTCCACACCTTTGACTCCGGGTATGGTTACTTCTAACGAACCGGGTGTTTACATTGCCGGAGAATATGGTATTCGTACTGAAAACTTAACTTTGGTCGTTGAAGATCGTGAAACAGATTTCGGTAAATTCTATAAATTCGAGACACTTACGCTTTTCCCGATAGACAAGAGTGCCATAGACAAAGCTTTATTAACAAAGGAAGAAATAGAATGGCTGGATAACTATCATCAAACTGTATTCAAGAAACTAAGTCCGGCACTGGACAATGAAGCAAAAGAATGGTTGAAAAAAGCAACAGATAAACTTTAAAAATCAGACTATGGCTCTTATAAAAAGCGTTCGGGGATACACTCCCAACATCGGAAACAATTGTTTCTTGGCAGATAATGCAACACTTATAGGCGACATCGTTTTAGGTAACGATTGCAGTATATGGTTCAATACGGTTTTACGGGGAGATGTAAACTCCATTCGTATCGGAAATCGGGTAAATATTCAAGACGGATCGGTACTCCATACTCTTTACCAAAAATCGACAATAGAAATCGGAAACGATGTCTCAATCGGGCACAACGTCACCATACACGGAGCTACAATAAAAGATGGAGCTCTCATAGGTATGGGATCGGTAATACTCGATCATGCCATAGTGGGCGAAGGGGCTATTGTTGCCGCAGGATCTGTCGTTTTAAGCAAAACAGAAATAAAACCCGGCGAATTATGGGGAGGTGCGCCCGCTAAATTCATAAAAATGGTAGATCCCGAACAGTCAAAAGAAATCAATCAAAAAATTGCAAAAAATTACCTGATGTATTCTGAATGGTATAAAAACAATGAGTAATTAAATGAGCAATCATGAATAAGTTAGTAGTCTACGGACTACTAACTTATTCATGATTGCTCAGAAGATTTTCTGTCCCTACTTTATAAGCGTCCTTCATCAGCAAAACTATAATACCCACTTTCACAAATAATCAGATGATCGAGGACACGAATATCTAAAAAAGATGCTGCTGAAACGATCTTAGCAGTCAACTCATAATCCGCCTGACTCGGAGTAACATTATTAGACGGATGATTATGACATAACATTACCGAAGATGCTTGCTGCAAAATCGCAGGTTTAAGTACCAATTTAATATCGACCAGAGTCGCCGCCGTTCCTCCTTGACTGACACGGATAGTATCTAAAACCGTGTTGGCGGCATTCAACAACACAATCCAAAATTCTTCTTGAGGTAAATCTATCATAGACGCATACATCAAATCATAAACATCCCTACTGCAAGTTATTTTACGTCTTATCGAAACATCCTCACTTTTCCTTCTACGCCCCAACTCTAACGCAGCAATAATACTGATAGCTTTAGCTTCTCCTATACCTTCAAACTGGCCGGTCAAGTCTTGAACAGAAACTTTTCCCAAACGATTCAAACTATTTCCCATTGTATTCAAAATACGTTGCGACAATTCCACTGCTGTTTCTTTCCTATTACCAGAACCTATCAAGATTGCTATCAACTCGGCATTCGATAATGAGCGAATGCCCTTTAAAAGCATCTTTTCCCGCGGACGATCCTCCAAAGCCCAATCGGTTATCACCATTTTATCTTTCGTTCTCATTATATCGCAAATAATAAATCAAAAACGAATATAACCCTTTTTATATTCGTTTAAAAGATTCCGGGAATAAATTTCGGTCATACATATTTTTTTACGACATTTGCTTTTGAGACTCATTCAATAATACTTTTTATGAAAAAAAGAATATTAGTTACCGGAGGAGCAGGATTCATCGGTTCTCATTTATGTGAACGGCTTCTAAACGAAGGCAATGAAGTAATCTGTTTGGATAACTTTTTTACAGGAAGTAAAGAAAATATCGTTCATTTGTTGAAAAATCCCTATTTCGAAGTCATCCGCCACGATATTACGATGCCTTATTATCTCGAAACCGACCAGATATACAATCTGGCTTGTCCGGCATCTCCCATACATTATCAATACGATCCTATTCAAACAATAAAAGCTTCTATATTAGGTTCTATCAATGTGTTGGGGATTGCAAAAAGAGCCGGAGCTCGAGTTTTGCAGGCCTCTACAAGCGAAGTTTACGGAGATCCGCAAATACATCCGCAAATAGAAAGCTATTGGGGAAATGTCAATCCGATCGGCATTCGCTCTTGTTATGATGAAGGCAAACGCTGCGCCGAGACCTTATTCATGGATTATCACCGATGTAATAATGTCGATATTCGTATAATCCGCATATTCAATACCTATGGTCCCAATATGCATCCACAGGACGGACGAGTAGTCTCTAACTTTATTGTCCAAGCTTTACAGGGAAAAGACTTGACAATCTACGGAAACGGATTACAAACTCGTAGTTTTCAATACGTAAGTGATTTAGTAGAAGGTATGATTCGAATGATGGAAAATGAAGACTTTATCGGTCCCGTCAATCTCGGGAATCCGGGAGAATTTACTATGCTTGAATTAGCGGAAAAAGTCATTCGCCTCACCGGATCGAAATCAAAATTGGTGTTTATGCCTCTTCCTGCAGATGATCCCACTCAAAGAAAACCCGACATCTCTTTAGCTAAAGAGA